>JAHDEQ010000147.1 GCA_020628755.1 Saprospiraceae bacterium | reverse complement strand
TTCTTCAAGTTCCTTTCAATAAAGACATTCTTTATATGCTCACTAAGAATTAATTTAGCTTTCCAAATAATTCTCCTTTTGCTTGTGAAAAGAAAATTCAAAAAACTTTACATACTTTGTCTGATATGTAAAGAAAATTTGATTTTCTTTACATAGTTTTTTACAAAGTATAGAAAATCGAGAAATCTTTACACATGAATAATAATTCTACTTGGACACTAAGCGATTTACCTCCACAACAAAATTTAGAATCAAGAAAAGTCTTAAAAAGTTTACCTAAAGCGCATGCTGCTTTGGCGGAATTAAAGGGTATTACTCTAAGTATTCCTAATCAAACAATCCTAATCAATACATTAGGTTTACAAGAAGCAAAAGATAGTTCTGCAATTGAAAATATCATTACCACTCATGATGAATTATATAAATCGGAACTTAATCTCAAATCTATCCAAACTCTAGAAGCAAAAGAAGTACAAAATTATATTGAGGCTCTAAAACGAGGTTTTCAGTTAGTTTCTGAAAGAGAAATCTTAAACTCAAATATGATTTTAGAAATTCAGCAAATGATTGAGAAAAATAAGGCTGGATTTAGGAAATTGCCAGGCACTGCATTGAAAAATGCTAGTACTGGAGAAACTGTTTATACGCCGCCTCAAGATTTTGATTCTATTGATAGCTTAATGTCTAATCTCGAAAACTTTATCAATACCCCACAACTTTGTGATTATGACCCACTTGTAAAAATGGCGATGATTCATTTTCAGTTTGAAAGTATTCACCCATTTTATGATGGTAATGGTAGAACGGGAAGAATCATCAATATTCTATACCTTATACTAGAAGGCTTACTTGATTTACCAATATTGTATTTGAGTAGTTATATCATTAGGAATAAAGCTGATTATTATAAATATTTACAAGAAGTCAGGGATACCAATAATTGGGAAAACTGGATTCTGTTTATTGCCAAAGGTGTGGAAGAAACATCAAGAGAAACGATTGATTTGATTTTAGATATTAAAGAATTGATGCAAAAAACGAAATATGTATTGAGAGATAATTATAAATTTTATAGTCAAGATTTGCTAAATAATTTATTCAAACATCCTTATACAAAAATTGAATTTGCTATAAATGATTTAGAAGTGTCAAGAGTGACAGCATCTAATTATCTAAATAAACTCGCAGATGATGGCATTTTAGAAAAAAGGAAAATAGGTACAGGGAATTATTATATCAATCGCTCGTTATTTGATTTGTTGTCAACGAGGAAATAAACAATATACTTTGAAGCCTAAATCGTTTTCGATGCCATGGCGATAAAACATAAGAACTTATGTTTTATCAAAGAAGGGATTAATAAGCTAATAATACATTTTCGAGCCTAGTTATATAAATAGCTAGAATAACTCAACAAATTTGAACAATACAGGTGGACGTACAAAACGGGAAATATCAATAATTTTTACAAGAGCTAAAGATTAAAATCCATCAGGCTCGTACTAGAGCCATGCTTTCTGTCAACAAAGAACTCCTACAATTATATTGGGATATTGGTAATGATATATTGATATCGCAAGCCCAAGAAAAATGGGGAGCAAAAGTAATCCCTAAACTTTCCAAAGACCTTAAAAGTGCTTTCCCTGATATGCGTGGATTTTCAGAACGCAATCTTAAATACATGCGTCAATTTGCGGAAGTTTATAAGGAGTGGGAATTTGTGCAAGTGCCACTTGCACAAATCACATGGTATCATAACATCGCCTTATTATTCCCTTTCGGGTGATTAAGTCGAAATTTCAAGCACAAGAGCTTGGATATGATTTAGAATGTTAACAATTTGCTCTTTAGAGAGCAACTTTTCATTACTACAAAGTTCTTTGATATCGGTTACAAACTTTTCTAGCGATTTACGATAATGTAGATAAATTTCCGAATTTATCCTAAGGGTAATTTTCCCGTGAATAGTGATGCCGAAGGGGTAAAGCCTTAATTTTATTTTCGGTTTTTTACCCCGTTCTCGGTATATCTTAGATTTAAATAATCCATCGGGAGACGATGTGATAAGAGCGTACAACAAACTATCAGAAATGTATGAACAAGACAAAAAAATATATGATGATAATTTCGTGGACTGCTCAATAAAGGTTTCTTTGAATGGAGGACACGAAGAACTTTTGCTTTCGGATTCATTTGATATTGAAAGGAAGATTGATGAAATTCTTGACTTGGTAAATGATACCGATAAATTGGCAGTAATGAATTAATAGAACTATCTTTGGAAATAATATCGTTCTAAATCGCTAGGTTTGAAAATGTAAGTTTTTCCTAGCGATTTTTTTATTTCAACGCATCCTTGTATCCATCTGCGCTCTCATTGGTCAAACCAATATAATATTCGTTACCATGTTAATCATTATAATAAACAGACCTTTTTTGTTTTGGTGTACCCTATGGGGTTCCCCATAAAACACAAAAACCCATAAATCATTGATTTACAGGTTTTTAATGTTTGTTTGTGTGGGCAATGAAGGATTCGAACCTCCGACCCCCTCGGTGTAAACGAGGTGCTCTGAACCAACTGAGCTAATTGCCCTTCTTCCGAAAGCGGTTGCAAATATAAGATTCCTTTCTATTCGACGCAAGTCTTTTTTACAAAAAATTAAAAAAATATTTAATCTTTTTTAGACGTTTCAAAAAAGAGGAAATATTTCTTCCAATCTCTATGTGAGACTTTAACTCTAATCCTTATATTTCCGTTGTTGTTTTTAATTAGAAACCAACCTTAATCCATTATATGCTCCGTAAATTATTTTTTGGTTTTGTCGCCATGCTATTTCTCATCATTTTAGTCTCTACTATTATTATTACTTTTTTTGAAAAAGAGTTAGGTCAAAAAATTCTTAAAGAAGTCAATAAAAGCCTCAAAACAGAGCTTAGTGTTGGCGAATTTGAACTTTCCCTTTTTTCGGGTTTTCCAAAAGCCTCTGCCAATTTACGGCAGGTAAAATTGGCGGATACGAATAGTGGCAATTTGCTCGAAGCTGACAATTTGGCCTTCCGATTTGGCCTGTTTAGTTTGTTTGGTTCAAATATCAATTTGCATTCTTTGGTAATACAAGATGGAGCATTGTATGTTCATAAAGACAAAAAAGGCAAAACCAATTATGACGTTGTTCAAACATCAGATACCGAAAGCAGTGGCTCTGATTTGTCTATTTCTTTAAATGAAGCCTCTCTCGAAAATATAGAATTGATTTATTCGGATGAACAAGCCGAACAGGAGACGCGAATGTTGGTAAATGATGCTATTTTTTCAGGCGAATTTTCAAGCGACCAATTTGCCCTAAGCAGCTATGCTGCTTTGGAATCAAGTTTTATAGATGTCAATGGCGCACGTTTTTTACCTGGCAAAGCACTCGATTATGATGCCAAAATTGCAGTTGATTTGGCCAAGGGTACATATACTTTTGAAAATGTGAAATTAGGAGTCGAGTCCAATGTTTTTAATATTACGGGTATTGTCAACTCTGAAAATGATGGTTTAAATTATGACCTAGAAGTAACGAGTGAAGATGGTAATATTGAATCCATTATTCAATTGTTGCCTGCCGAATATTTAGAATATATTGGCGATTTCCGTAGTACAGGAACGTTTCTTTTTGATACCAAAATTGAGGGCAAACAAACTGCTAAGTCCAATCCCTCTATACAAGTCAACTTAGGGTTGCGTGAAGGTCAAATAAAGAGTGACCGTTTGGCCAATTCACTCAAAGATGTTTCTTTTACAGCTTGGTTTTCCAATGGAAAATATCGAAACAATAAAACGACGCTCTTTGAAATTCGTGATTTCAAAGGTTACTTTAATCGAGAGTTGACAGAGATGAAACTCAAAATTGAAAACCTCGAAGATCCTAAAATTGATTTTGAATTAGATGGAAATTTACCCCTCGAATCGGTTTATGGCTTACTCAACAACGAGGCCATCACCGACGGCGATGGCGAAATTGAAATCAAGGATTTGAATATCAAAGGTCGTTATGAAGATATGCTGAGTACGAGTCGTATTAGTCGAGTTGATGCAGGCGGTACGATAGAGTTTGATGATGCTTCGCTTACCATCAACAAACAAGAAATGATAGTAGATAGAGGCAAATTGATACTGAAAGATAATGACCTCAAAGTGAGTGCCGTAAAGTTAGAAGGCGCAAGTAGTGAAATGACGCTCAATGGCGATTTTTACAATCTTATTCCTGTTCTTTTTGCAGATTCGCTCAATACCAAAAAGGCTGAGCTTGATTTTAAAGCTCGGCTCAACGCCAAAGAATTGGACTTGGACAAGTTGATGCGACTAACCGAAATCCAAGTCGAACAAGATGAAGTCTCCAAAGAGGTTTATGATTCTTTACTGGTAGAAAATGCGCTTCAACGAGAACGTTTTATCAATCTACTCAATGGAAATTTTGACTTACTTATTGATAATTTTAATTACAATAAAATACAAGGGACTGAGTTTGAAGGTGGCCTTGCTTTCGATTCAGGCGAAGTCTTGCTCGATGGCGATGTAGAGACAATGGATGGAAGCATGAATCTCGAGGGCAAAGTCTTTTTTGAAGAAAAACCTCGTCTCAAGGCCAATGTGATTTGTAAAGATATAAATGTCCAAAAATTCTTTTATCAGACCGAAAACTTTGGACAAGACTTTATCGTTTCCGATAATCTCAAAGGAGTCCTCAATTCCAATTTTTCGGTCAATGCGTATTGGGATGCAGAAGGGACTTTCTTAACGGACAAGTTACGAGTACTGGCTGGCGTAAGTATTAAAGATGGCGAATTGGTAGGTTTTAAATTATTAGAAGATTTTTCGACTTTTATCAAAGTCAAAGACTTGCGACACATCAAGTTTGTAAATATGCAAAACTGGCTAGAGGTGCGTCGAGGCAAACTTTATCTGCCAGCCATGTTTATCCAAAGTAATGCCGTCAATCTTACCGTAACTGGCGAACACACTTTTGATCATGATATAGATTATGGTATAAAAGTCAATGCAGGACAAGTTTTATTGAGCAAGTTTAAGAAACATGATCCTTTGCTCAAACCTCAAAAAGCAAAGAAAAAAGGAATGTTTGATTTGTATTATTCTATCGTTGGAAATATTGATGATTATGAAGTCAAAAACTCCAAACGCAAAGTTCAAAAGGATTTTGAACTCAGCGAACACCGCAAAGACCAAGTGCGAAAACTTTTAGAAAAAGAATTTCAAAGTATAAAATTACTGGAGAAAGAACCCGAAAATTGGCGCAAAGTCGCGCCAATTCCTGAATTTGAAGAAGCAGGTGGTCAAGAAGAATATTTAGAAGAAATCAAAACACCTAATACCAACAAACCCACTGCAAAAAATAAGATTCCTGAATTTGATGAAGCAGATGACGACACCGAAGAATATATTGATTTTGAAGAAGGCGACAACTAATATTTTGATATTTTAAGATGTTTCCGTATTTTTCAGACTTAATCTAAAACTCAAAAAATATATATACTAAATGGAAGTTACTAGACTGTTTGAATACATACACTATCAGAAAGCAAATTTTCCGCTAGAAAAATCTTTCGGTTACAAACACGAAGGCAAGTGGAAATATTTTAGCACTGATCAAATGATTGAAATGGGCAACAATATTAGTCGTGGTTTGCTCAAGTTGGGTCTCAAACCTGGTGATAAGATTGCATTGCTTTCTTACAAAAATCGTCCAGAGTGGGTAGCAATGGATATTGGTGCCCAACAAATTGGTGTCATTACGGTGCCCGTTTACCCGACTATTAGTCCTGGCGAGTATGTTTATATTTTCAATGATTCCGAAATCAAATATGCTTTTGTAGGTGCAGATGATTTACATCATAAAGTAACTGTTGCTAAAAAAGATATTCCCTCCTTGATTGATATTTATACTTTTGACCGTCAAAATGGCAAAAAGTACTGGGAAGATATGTGGGACACCGAAGGTAGTATGGAACCTGTACAAAAACTGATGGATAGTATTGACCCAGCAAGTTTGGCTACTATTATTTATACTTCGGGTACAACTGGAAATCCTAAAGGTGTTATGCTTTCGCATAACAATATTGTGAGCAATGTGAGCAATGTCAAGGAATTGCTTCCCCTGACTGCAGGCGAAACAGCCCTTAGCTTTTTGCCCATGTGCCATATTTTTGAACGAACAGCTTCCTACTCCTATGCTTACAATGGTATTTCTGTCACCTTTACAGGAACAGATAATCTAGGTGGAGACGATGGCGACTTGAGAACCCTCAAACCCAACTTCTTTACAACCGTACCTCGTTTATTAGAGAAAGTTTACGAAAAGATTTATAACAAAGGTTTGGACTTAGAAGGAGCAAAGAAAAAACTCTTTTTCTGGGCTTTGGGCCTAACAGACGATTACGAATACGATAAATCCTATTCAGGTTTAAATGGTATCAAACGTAAAATTGCCGATAAACTTATATTTAGTAAATGGCGTGAAGCACTCGGTGGCAATGTCAAAGGTATCCTCACAGGAGCTGCCGCTTGTCCTGTGAAAATGGCCAAGGTTTTTTCGGCGGCGGGTATTCCGATACGTGAAGGATATGGCTTGACGGAGACTTCACCTGGACTTACGATTGGTCGCTTCGACGAAGGTTGGGCAATGCTTGGCACGGTAGGTCCAACGCTTCCAAGTGTTGAGATTTACATTGATTCGAGCGAAGGTGAATACAAACCAGGCGAAGGCGAAATTTTGGCTTATGGGCCGAATATCATGATGGGTTACTACAATAAACCCGACAAGACGGCCGAAGTAATGAAGGATCTCAATGGCAAAACTTATTTCAGGACGGGCGATGTTGGCAAACTGGTCAAAGGACCAAAAGGAAGAGAGTTTCTCAAAATTACGGATCGTAAGAAAGAACTCCTTAAAACTTCTGGTGGCAAGTACGTTGCTCCTGCGCCAATTGAAAATAAGTTTAAAGAATCTTTCTTAATCGAACAAATGATGGTGATTGGGGAGAAGCAAAAATTTGTATCTGCATTGATTATTCCTGCCGAAGAAGCTCTCCACGATTGGTGCGATGAAAATGGCGTAACTTGGACAAATATGGGAGATGCCATTAAAAATCAAAAAGTACTTGACCATTTCCAAGAAATTGTCAATGGCTTCAATCCGCAGTTTAGTCATATCGAGCAAATCAAGAAATTCACCTTACTCAATACGGCTTGGGAGCCAACCAAGGCAGATGGCACAGATGCCGAATTGACTCCAACCATGAAACTCAAACGTCGAGTTATTCGTGAAAAGCACGCTCCTGAAATTGCAGAAATTTATAATGTTTAAATTTTAGTCAGCAATTCAATAAAAAAAAGACGCTTGATTTCAAGCGTCTTTTTTTTGCATAAAACAGAAGAAAGTATATTCAAAATGCACAAAATTTACGGCATACGACATCATGGGCCAGGTTCAACCAGAGCTTTGCTGCGCGCTTTGCAAGCGCAGCAACCCGACCTTATTTTGATAGAAGGGCCTCCCGATGCAGATAATCTCATTGAATATGTGGTTAATCCAGATTTGAAACCACCTGTTGCACTATTATTATACAATCCCAAAGACCTCAACCAAGCCGTTTATTATCCATTTGCTCAATTCTCTCCTGAGTGGCAAGCCATGAAATTTGCTTTGCAAAAAGATATTCCAGTTCGATTTATGGACTTGCCACAAGCTATCCACTTTGGACTCAATAAAGCCGAAAAAGAAAATATCCAAATCGAAATCAAGACTAAAAAAGAAATTCCTCTTATCTCTAAGAAATTTCTTCGTGACCCACTTGGCGAAATGGCAAAACTCGCTGGCTACGAAGACAGCGAGCGTTGGTGGGAGGTGACCTTTGAACAAAATGAAGGTTTTGAAGAAACTTTTGATGCGATACTAGAGATGATGCAAGCCCTGCGCAATGAAGTCGGCAATGCCAGCCCTCGACGAGAATTGATGAGAGAAGCCTTTATGCGGAAAACCATAAGAGATGCACTCAAAAAAGGAAACCAAAATATTGCAGTGGTGTGTGGCGCGTGGCACGCACCCGTCCTCCAAAATCTGAAAGCCTACAAAACCAGTTCTGACAATGCTTTGCTAAAAGGACTCAAAAAAATCAAACCCAAAGCCACTTGGATTCCTTGGTCTTATGACCGATTGGCACGCCAAAGTGGTTATAGTGCAGGGGTTCAATCGCCAGCTTGGTACAATTTACTCTTTGCTCAAAGGGAAGAGGTGGTACAACGTTGGATGACGCAAGCAGCAAGGCTGCTGCGTGAACAAAATATAGACATTTCTGCTGCTCACGCTATCGAAGCGGTTCGCCTTTCGGAGACTTTGGCGGCTATCCGTGCCTTGCCAATGCCTGGTATTCAAGAATTGTTTGAGGCAGCCAATACCGTTTTTGGTGGAGGCGATTCTTCTCGAATGGATTTGATTGAGAAAAAACTAATTGTTGGCGATGTCATTGGTCAAGTGCCAAGCGAAATTCCAGTTATTCCATTACAACAAGACCTCGAACAACGCATCAAAAAAGCCCGACTGACCAAAGAACGAAATACAACCGAAGAGGTAGAAAAAAAATTGGATTTGCGAAAAGAATCCAATTTTGTCGCCAGTCATTTGTTGCATCGCTTGTTGGTTTTGAATATTCCTTGGGGTCGGGAGTTGGCCGTTTCTAAGTATAACACAGGGAGCTTTAGCGAAAATTGGCAACTCAAATGGATGCCCGAATTTATCATCAAAGTCATAGAAGCAGGAATGTGGGGCAATACGGTCGGAGAGGCTGCAACGAGTTTTACACAAAAACAATGCAATGAAGTCAACAGCCTTTCGGAGTTGACGAGTCTGCTTGGGCGAGCGTTAAAAGCTGACCTCAAAAATGCTATTCCTGACCTTATCCAAAAACTTCAAAATGTAGCGGCTGTCACCAAAGACGTTTTTCATTTGATGGATGCGCTTTATCCTTTGGTGGCCGTACAGCGTTATGGTAGTACCCGAAAATTGGATTTGACGATTGTAAAAGACCTTATTCAAAATATTATTCCTCGAATTTGTATTGGTTTGCCCAATGCTTGTGTGAATGTGGACGAGGAAGTATCGCAAGATATTTTTCAAAAACTCATCAAATCCAATCAAGCGATTAGTTTATTGAATGATGAGAAATTGTTGGATATTTGGTTACAAAGTTTGTATAAACTGACTCATACACAACAGGTCAATGGGTTGTTAAAAGGAGCTTGCTCACGTATTTTGTTCGATAAAAAATACTTTGATGTTCCCGCAGTTGCTACGCAAATGCGTTACGCGTTGTCTAAGGCAAATGACCGTCAACAAGCTGTTTTCTGGATGGAAGGTTTTTTGCATGGCAGCGGACTTTTGCTCATTCATAATCCTATTTTGTGGCAAATATTAGATGATTGGATAGACGAAATTCCAATGGATGATTTGATGGATGTATTGCCCTTGCTACGAAGGACTTTTTCCAAATTTTCGACCTCTGAACGTCAAAAAATGCTCGCACTTGCCCAACAAGACCGCAGTCAATTATCTGCCGAAACTATTTATACCGAGACAGATAGAGCCATCGAAACAGTACGTGCGGAGCGTGTGCTGCCTACGATTCGACTTTTGCTGGGTCAATAGAAAATTGAAAAAAGAAAAAGGCTACTCCGAAAAGAGTAGCCTCTTGCCCATTTTGGCTTATAGAATCGTTAACCAAAAATTTATTTATACGCTACAATATAGTTGATTTGGTACGAAACGTCTTTCTTCTTGCTACGACGATTGGTAATCATCAAGTCTAAATCTTCTTTTGCATCATTGCGGAATGCAATAGCTGCACCATTTTCTTTTTTGGTAAAAGTAGTTTCGACAATATAGCCATCTGATTTGGCAACAGCATCGAGGTTGATGTTCTTGACATCATCCGAATACAATGCGACAACGACATATTCTCTGCCCTCCTCAAAATTGATTTCTTTGAGTTGTGCTTCACCGAAATACAAATTGGCTGTATCGGTTTCTAAAATCGTATAACCTTGCGAAACCAATAATTCTTTGGAATTTTGAGTGGCTTCATTCAAAGTTACTTCGGCGATTTTGTTAGCAAAAAGGTTGGGAAATGTTGCAATACAACAGATTGCAATAAAGAATGCTCTTAGGATATTCATGTTACTTGTGTTTTTATTATTTTTATTCTAAAAATGACTGGCTAAGTCTATTTTAACAATTAGTTCGTTTAACAATATTTGTCCTACTAAGAAATTATCATACCAAATTGACCGCCTTAAAAAAAATTTAACTTGTATAAATTCCTGTCATAAATAGATTTAAAAATGAACCGTAATAAAGAACACAATGGAATAACTCTAGTTTGTGAAAAAGTAACAAGTCTTTGAAAAAAATCTCAAAAAAAGTCCTCACCAACTCTTGTTAATGAGGACTTAAACGAATTCTTATTTTAGAATATTTTACTCTTTTTCAGATTTTAATAGATTTGACATTCCGTATCTAAAGATAACAAAGAACACTACAAACATCAGTATCACATACTGGAACGGAATAAAGGTAATCGCAAAAATGCGGGTCTTATCCAATATCCACATAAATACCATCGTGACGAATATCATCATGACCAAGCCTGAAATACGCCCAAAACCTGGAACTCGGTCGAGTGCTACATTTCTACGAATAATTAGAAAGGTTGCAAACATGGACAAAACGGGCAATATTTGCGTATAAACATCGGTGTCTAAAATACTTCTTCGTTCAAAAAAGAAGAAATAAACACTTAGTGTAATTGCAAAAATAGCTGGGACACTTACCAAATAGAGTAAGGTGGAATAAAGGTATTTCCAGGGCGAAATATGACCTTCGCCCTTGCCCATAATACCAGCAATAATAGCAGTTAAAGGGATAAGACCAAAGTAGGCGATTATCATATTGGGGTTATTCCCTAGCATGTTGAAAAATTCTTGTAAAGTCATTGTATTGGTTTTGATTCCTTTATAATATCTTATTGTTTTAAGTCTTTTTTATCTTATTTCGACAAATTCTAGTAGAAAGACGAT
>JAHDEQ010000146.1:3763-11144 GCA_020628755.1 Saprospiraceae bacterium | reverse complement strand
TCAAAAACGTTTTTGAATAAAGAAATGATAAGATTGATTTCTCAAACTTAGGTTCTCGTTAGTCGTATCGCCTGTATAATAATCGGTATTGATAACATTGTCAAAACTTCTTGACCACAATGCTCCTATCGCAAACGAACCTTTGAATAGACTAAAGCTGCCTCCAATAATATAACCCAAATCGTGCGGATTAAATGGAGACTCTACGCCATTCATGGCTGGTAAATCTTGGATGTTGATGGTTTGATCGCCCGCATTGAGCATTTGACGTTCGGACCCTCCTAGCAAATATCCATAATAAATCCCTCCATTGAAATACAAACCAAAACCAAAAGGTGAAACACCTCCTAAGACTTGCGCACGTGCATAATGGTTTTTAGTCGTAATGCTTTCGGTATTGTTGAGGAGGTTTTCGTAGGCTTGCAAATGATACAAAATTTCAGGTTGTAAGTAGAAGCGGCGATGTGCTTTCCAGCGTGTATAAACGCCTGCCTCAAAGCTAAACTGTTTTTGGTAGCTAGGACGGTTGGCATCAACTTGTGTATTGCCGAGTCCGACTTTGAAGCCTGTACGTATATCGCTTTTGCGGCGTTTGGTTTTTTTATCTTGTTGTTTATTGACATCCACAACTGGAGGTTTTGGAGGTGTAGGCGTAGCCTGCACGTCGGGTTGGGATTGCTTGGGTTTGGCGAGTTCTTTTACAATGACTTCGGGTTCGAGATTACCACGCAATTCGTCCACATCTTTATAAACTTCCCAAATGATAGCTTTGCCTTTGCCTGATTCGACTTTGCCGACATCGCCACGCATGGTTTGGGGTTTGAGGTAAATGTCATTGTCTCTTTTGAATTGTAGTCGAACCTCGTAAACTTCATTGGGCTTGCCCTCCAAATCATAGCTGACTATGATTTGTTCGTCGTTGGTACTCATTTTGACATTGGTCGCTTGTTGAGCAAGAAGATTGAAAGAGGTAAAAAAGAAAAGTAGGAATAAGAATCGCATAAATTAGGCTTTTGGAATATTGACGTAAAAATGGATTCCAAGATACCTAAAAAAAACTTGCGATGTTGTTAGCGATTGGTTAAAAATACGAATGGAAAGTAACCATATAAGACATATAGAACTTAAATGTCCTTATATACCTTATATGGTTTAAAAATATTAGAGTTGCTGTTTCACAAAGCGAACAGGATGATGATAAGTATTGGTATTAAAGATAATATAATACGTTCCTGTCGGATAATCTGTAATATCTAGTTGTAAAACTTTTGCTCCTTGCCCTGCTTCGAGTGTACCTTTTCCTATAGCAGTACCTTGTACACCGTAAACAATGTAGTCTATTTCTTCTTCTGCAATGGATGTAAGGCTAAACGAAACATTATCTGTTGCGGGGTTGGGGTACACATTGTGTACCACAATTTTTTGCAATTGTTGAAAACGTTGTTCCAAACGAGATTGTAATGGTGCAGCAAAGTTTTGACCAATTGTAACTGCTGCTTCATCATCTTCATTGGGCGTACAACAAGTACCATTACCAACAATAGAATCAGCATCTCCTTGACCTTCTTCCATTTCAACTACTTGGGCATAACTCGTTATTGGAACGCCTTCAACATTTGTCCAAACCGTAAATTCAATACTCTCACTTTCACCAGCTTTTATTCCTTGATAAATAAACCATTCGCCTGACCAGCTAAAATATTGACCTGAGCTTACAATTGCTTCATGATGTGCAAGTCCTTCGGGAACTTGCCAATCAATCTTGGTTCGTCCAGCATCAGCATCTCCTGTATTGGTTACGGTAAGCGTATAAGTTACATAATCAAATAAGGTGTATTCTGTATCATCTACTGTAAGACTCAACTCCAAATCAGGACTTGTAGCGGGTTGAGTGCTTGCATCATAAACAAAAAGTAAGGCTTCATCGTCTTCATTACTGAAAAAGGAAACTGAAAAAGTATTATTAGGTGCTGAATCTGGGTCATTTTCATTAACGCTTATGACTTCAAAGTAAATATCACTTCTACTAAGTTGAACAAAAGGAGGAAATGCACCAAAGGCATCTATTGTAAGGGTTAGGTTGAGCGTGACAGAATTGCCAGATGCAAGATTGCCAACTGTCCATACCGCATCAGTTGGATTATATTCTCCTGCATTTAGGGTATGCCCTACATAAGTTGCATCGGATGATTGTCTATGATTAATACGGATACCGCTAGCAGCGTCTGGGCCGTCGTTGGTTAGGGTTAAGGTATAAGTTATTTCTTCGCCAGCATTGATATAAAATTTGTCGGACGATAATTGCAAGCTCAAATCTGCAAGTGTTGTATTCCCATCAACAGGCGTGAGGATGACGAGCGATTCGTCATCTTCGCTTGGAGTATCAAAAGAAGTGAAACTAGGAGAGGAATCAATATCTAAGCCATCCATTGCAAAGACTTGGGCACGAAATTCGAGCGTTTGGTCTTCCACTAAGATGTACATTGCTACTTCGTAGCGTACGGTTTGCCCTGGAGCAAGTGAAGGGATTTCGATAAAGCGTGCAACTGTACCATAAAAAGAAGGTATTTCAGGTGTCAGATTACGAGCACCTGTGAGTACTACATCTTGGTTGTAGTTGCCTCCTGTCCAACCAGGAGCATTGGCTCGTATATTAGTAGCTGTTTCAGTACCCGTATTGGAGATTTCGACCGTAAAAACGATATCTTGATTGATGCTGTATTGCGTAAAATTAGGTGTAATAGTCAATTCAATATCAGAACCATTGAGCATTCCATCATCGCAGAAATTGACTACTTGAGATTGATTGCTACAAGGGCTAGGATTGTTTGCAATATTAACTTGATCCAGTACTATTCCTTCATTGAGCAAGGGATAAATACCGCAGCAATCGGAGAGTTGAGGATTATCCATTATGGTTAAAGATTGAGCAGAGCTTAAATTTTCCAAACCATTGAGGTCTGTAAGATTGGCATTGTTTTGAATAAATAAATCCCCTACATTTTCTAAAGATTGTAAACCCTGCACACTTGTAAGATTAGTTAAATTGGCAAGAACTAGCAAACCTGCAGTTTGTAGGTCACTAAGCCCATCTACATTGCTTAGTGCTGTATTTTGAGAGATAATCAAAGACAGAATTTCAGTATTTCCCTCCAAGCCCTCTAGGCTAAGGAGGCTAGGATTATTAAAAATACCAACAATGTTAAGACTATCGGCATTGGCAATTCCGCTAATTGATACAAGGCTAGGATTATTTTCGATATTGAATTGTCTTATCTCTGTTAAGTTCTCTAATCCAGTAAGACTTGATAAGTTTTCGTTGTCACTTATCAAGTTAAAACTATTGGTTCCAACTGCTGTCAATCCAGACAAACCACTTAAATCATCCAAGCTTTCATTCTCGATAATGACAAAGCCGCCCTCAATAGAAGTAATATTTTGCAAAGCACTAATATCAGTTAAAGAAGGATTGTTGCCTATGGCCAAGCTCCCTCCCATACTCGTGATATTTTCTAATCCATTGAGCGTAGTTAATAAAGGATTGAATGTTATTTGCATTGAAAACACCTGAGTTAATGTACTCAATGGTGTTAAATCAACAATATCATCTCCATTAATCGTTAATCTACCTAAGATTTCTGTACAACCCAACCAATTATCAACCTCTTCTTGTGATTCTAAAATTACATCCAAATTGCAATCATCTACTTGACATACATCAAACACGATATTGATAGCATTGCAATCAGGCGCATTGTTAGAGATAGTAATATCTGTAACACCTGTTATACTCAAAACGGGATAAATACCACAACATTCATTCAAATTTGGATTGTTTTGAATATCTAATCTTCCGCCGATACTCGTCAAATTGCTAAAGCCATCAATGTTTTCTAAGCTATTATTGAAATCAATCGTTAAATCGCCTGGTATAGAAGTGATTTGGCTAAAGGCATTGAGGCTAGTCAATTCGTTGTTACCATGAATGTTTATAAAGCCATCTATAGTTTGCAGATTGTCAAGGGCAGATATATCTGTTAGGACAATATTATCGCTAAGTGTAAGGCTGCCAATACTTGTTAGGTTTTGGAGTCCGTTTAAGTTGCTTAGAGCTATATTTCCTGAAATAACTAACTCATCTTCAACACTGGTTAAGTTACTTAAAGATGAAATATCCATCAATTGAGGATTTTCATTGAATACCAGAACATGGCCTATGGAAGTAACGTTTTCAAAGGCATCAAGTGAAGTCAGGCTGGGATTGCTCACAATAATCAATTGATTATCAATTTCTGTTAGTTGATTGAAAGAATTGATAGAAGTCAGATTTTCATTGTTGATAATAAGTATGAAACCGTTTCCTTGAGTGATACCTATGTTTTGAAGATTGTTGAGTGCCGACAAGTCCGTTAAGTTTGGATTGTCTTCAATGATTATATCATTGACTGATTGAAGGTTTTGTAAGCCATTGAGCGAGCTTAATTGAGCATTGTTGCCAATGCTCAATTGACCTTGCATAGTCACGAGACCACTAAGCGCCGACAAGTCTGTCAATACATCATTATTTTTGATGCCAAATGAAAAGCCAACTGTAGCATTTTGTAAACCATCGAGACTTTCTAACATTGGATTGCTGTTTATGCTAATAGCACCTTCAACATATTCCAGACTACTTAAAGGACTTAAATCTACAATATCGGGCCCCGAAATAATGAGTTGTTGAAAAATAGAATCACAACCAATCCAATTATTGACTTCTTCTTGAGAAGATAAAGTGACGACAGTATTACAATCGTCAGGTTGGCAAGTTTGTTCGATAATAAAAGCATTATTACAATTACTACCATTAGCATCAATAAATATATTTCCAGTAATAGTTCCTGTATCAAGGATAGGATAAACGCCACAGCAGAGATTTAGGTTTGGATTATCTTGCAAAATAAAATCGCCATCTACACTTTGTAAATTGGCAAAGGCATCAATATTTTGTAGGCTTATATTGTTTTCGATTTGAAAAGTAAACGCTGGATTGTTTCCATTTCCAACTTGTTGGAGTTGTTCAAAACCATCAATGCTAGACAATAATGGATTACTAGCGATAATCAAGAAAGCACCAATTGAGGTCAAATTATGAAAAGCATTGAGGCTCGTCAATGCTTCTGCTCCTGCAATAATAACGTCTCCATTTACTTGCGAAAGTTGATTAAATGCATCAAGACTTTGTAGAGCCGAATTGGAGCTGATAAGTATAGAACCTCTGGCGTTGGTGACATTATTTAGGGCAGCTAGATTTAATAAAGCGTCATTATTTTGAATAATCAATTCTGGTACATCAGTTAGGTTTTCAAAACCATTTAAGGTTTGAAGTGCATCATTGTCATCGATAAAAATTTGAAATTCTGTCGTAGTTATATTGCTCAGTGCAGAAATGTCTTCTAATGCTGGATTGCGTCGAATCGTTATATCACTAGCTATGGTGTTAATATTATTGAGTCCTTCTAAACTTGTTAACAGAGGGTTGTCAATGACCGTAAGGACATTGCCGATATGTACCAAGTTACTCAAAGGACTTAAATCTACAATATCGTTTCCTGAAATGGTTAGATTTTGAGCTATAGAATCGCATCCAATCCAAGTATCTACTTCTGCTTGTGAAGAGAGTGTAACAGAAGCGTTACAATCATCGGATTGACAAAAGTTTAAGACATCTTCGACGCTATTGCATGAACCATTGTTGATGATATTGGCATTTGTATAAGTTCCCTCAGAAAGTAGTGGAAAAACACCACAACAACTTTGTAGGTTGGGGTTTATAGAAACGAATAAATTTGGTACAAACATTAAATTTGAAAGACCGTCTAAATTTTCAAGGTTTTCATTATCTATGATTCGTACCACATTTCCTACACTTGATAAACTTTGTAGTCCATCTAGGTTTGTAAGAGAGTTATTATTTATGATAGATAGAGCGTCTCCTGAAAATTCATTGAAAGGGTCACCAATAGAACCAAGATTACTTAAAAAATCAATGTTTTCTAATAATGGATTATTTTGAATTGTGATATTCCCTCTACCTGAAGTAAGTTGTGGAAAGCCTGTAATAGACGTGAGATTTTCATTGTTAGAAATATTTAAATCTATGATATAATCGAAAATATGCCAGCTAAAATCCAATGATGTAAGCGAAGGGAAATCCGTTATCCGAATAGAATTAACGAACTCTAATGATGACGCTCCCAGTGCATCAAGATTAGAAAGCATTGCACAATCAAAAAACGATAACGAACCTCCTTCTTCTAGTGATTCCAAACCCTCTAAAGAGGTTAGTACAGGAAGTTCGTTGAGTGTAAGATTACCAAAAGATAGTAAATTGTCGAGCTCTGCTAAACTACTCAATTGTGGACAACGAACCATTGAAAAAACCTGAACAACCCGTTCCAAATCATTGAGGCCTGTTAAATTAGTTAAATTAGGGCAATCCCTTATGAAGAGAAATCCCGCTTTCGTCAGTCCAGCTAAAGGAGATAAATCTGTAATATCATCGCCAGCGATGACAAGAGTACCTTCAATTTCAGTACAACCAGGCCAAGCATCCACTTCGTCTTGTGATAGAAGAACAATCTGTTCATCATCACAATTAGGAGTTTGTATGCCATCAGCATTAAGACGTTGAGCAAAAGCTAAATTCGTACTAAAATTGTTCACGCCACATCCGACAAGCAATAAATCATTATTGCTTGTTTCAATTATGTTTTTAGCTAAGTTATTATCAAATTGATCGTTTTCACCAAATGCTCTTTCCCATATCACATTGCCATTGGGATCAATTTTGATAACTTTATAGATGTTATCACTTGAAAAAGGGATGTTTTCAAAGGCTATTAATACATAGTTTCCATCATCAGTAGCCGTAAAGCCATCGAAAATCTGACTATTACTACCTGTTGTCGTATAAATAGTTCGATTGACCAATTCGCCTTGAGCATTCAACTCATAGATATGTGTATTTAAAAATTGGTCGGCATAAAAACCATAGACCAACAAATTTCCATTTGGCTTTTCTAATACTTTTTTAGGTCCACCAAAACCAGACCAGTCAAATTCGCTTACCCAAAGTAAATTTCCGTTTGCATCTGTTTTATAAATATAATCAACATAGTCGGTTGCATCGGTGGCATAAACAACAAAGCCTCCATCTGCTGTAGCCGAAATGCCATCAGGCAATATGG
This sequence comes from Saprospiraceae bacterium, assembly GCA_020628755.1. Classification (GTDB taxonomy): domain Bacteria; phylum Bacteroidota; class Bacteroidia; order Chitinophagales; family Saprospiraceae; genus JAHDES01. Next base: position 3,915 of record JAHDEQ010000146.1, on the reverse strand, counting down.
CTTTTGTATCATTTTGGTCGTCATCAAGAGTAGCTTCTAAAAGAATATTGCCGTCTAAATCTACTTTGGTAAGTTTTGCTCTAGGAAAACTTAATGGCTCAGGATTGGTAATTGAAACTATCATGATATTGCCATCATTGGTCTCTACAATT
>JAHDEQ010000146.1:0-3663 GCA_020628755.1 Saprospiraceae bacterium | reverse complement strand
CTAGACTATTTGTTGGAAAAATTACAATTCTTGATGTTGAATTTGGGAGAATCTAAGGGAAGAAGTAAATGGATCAAACGCAGGTTCTAATTTAATTATTGAACCTGCGTTTGAAGAGAGCAAGGAGAATTTTTCTATGTATGTTTTGTTTTTAAATAATTTTCCAACCAAGAAGAACAATCATTAAAATCTGCAAAACAATAGTTATCAGGAATCAAATCAGGAATAAGATTGATGCTTTTTAACATATCCAGAGGCTGACCATGAACATCAGTAAACACAACTTTGATGTTTTTGTCATGTAATTCTTGAATGGCCGTTTCCATCGCATAAAGTCCTGATTGATCGACATAAGGTACTTTATCCATACGAATAATTACGACTTCGACTTTGGGTAAGGATTTAATCATATCGCCAAACCTTGAAGCAAATCCAAAAAACAAAGGACCATCCAAGTGCTTGATATAAACCTTGTCGCCGAACTTATCCAAAACTTTACCTTCATCAACCCAAGGCATTTCCACTGAAAAATCTTTCAGTGGAGCAGTATTGGTTCGGTCTTCTACCACATCAGAAATCTTTTTCATAAACAAAACACAAGTCAAAATCAAACCGACACCTACGGCTTCAATCAATCCTACAAAAACGGTCAAAGCTAATACAATTAGCATCACGACCACCTCACTTATTGGCATATGCTTCATGTGGCGCAAGCCTTTATAATCCATCACACCAATACCGACCGTGACCAAAATACCTGCCAGCACTGCAGCAGGTATTTGCGAGGCGATTGGCCCCAAAACCAACAAAACAAAGAGCAATAAAACACCAGCCATCATTCCTGATAATTTGGTTTTACCACCAGAATCAATATTGACAACTGTACGAATCGTTGCACCTGCACCAGGAATACCGCCAAATAAGGCCGCAATAGAGTTTCCTATACCTTGACCAATCAATTCTTGATTAGGATTGTGCTTGGTACTGGTCATATTATCGGCAACTATCGAGGTCAAAAGCGAATCAATTGCTCCCAAAGCTGCGAGCGAAATGGCGGTAAAAATATAAGGCGTGACCTGACTTATCTCAAAACCCGTAAAAATATCCAAGCGTATGGGCGGAAATCCAAAAGGAATTTCGCCAATAGTTCGATAGCCTGGCATAAAGAAATAAGCTCCCAAGGTTACAAGAACAAGTGCTACTAAAGTACTCGGAATGACTTTCGTAATCCGTTTAAAACCATAAATGATAAATATAGTAATGAGTCCCAAAAGCAGGTCGCTCCAATTTATTTTCCGAATTGCAGTAGGGAGCAATTTTAAGGAATTGATGACTCCTTTACCACTATCACTAGCAAGTGCTACTGCTTCTCTACGAATATCTTCATCCGTAATAACATTCGCTCGTTTTACGGTTTCTTCAAAATCTTCTAAGACCAATATTTCTTCGGCAGATTCTTCTTCCAATATCCGTTTCAGAATAACTTCTTCAGCTTTGGGTATCTTTTTTTGCACTAATGCTTCGTCTTCTTTTGGATAATAACCCAGCATCGGCAAAACCTGAGTGACTAAAATAATCACTCCAATCCCTGTCATAAAACCCGACACAACAGGATAAGGGATGAATCGGATATACTGACCAATTTGCATCAAACCCATCAAAATTTGAATCAAGCCTGTAAGCAAAAAAACAATTAATATAGCTGGCAAAGCTTGTTCTAAAGAACCTTCATTGGCAGCAATGATACCTGCAATAACAACCATACTTACTGCCGTCATCGGGGCGGTTGGCCCCGATATTTGGGTATTCGTGCCACCAAATAGTGCAGCAAAAAAACTAATGAAAATTGCTCCATATAAACCTGCTGCCGCACCCATACCTGATTGCAATCCAAAGGCTAGAGCCAAAGGTAAAGCGACAATTCCTGCCGTAATACCTCCTAATAAATCATCTTTAAAATGAGAGAAATCAAAACCAAATCGTTTCATAAGGAATCAAATATTTTTTGGGTTAATTGGGGTTGAAATGTCATTTTTAGACAATTATACATAAATTTTATTTCTTACATTTACACTCAAAGTACAAAAAAGATACATACGACCATGAAAAAACCATTAGTTTCTCCTCTTGACCGAAATGCCAATAAAGAAGCACAAGAAATGGCGGATTTTTATGAAGAGACTTTAGGCTTTACACCCAATAGTTTGTTTACGATGATGCACCGTCCACGTATTGCCCGTGCTTTCTTGGAAATGAACCAAGCCGTGATGGAAAATAAAGGTCGGGTAACGAGTTCGCTCAAACGCCTGCTTGCTTATCTTTCTAGTATGACGGCAGGTTGTCGCTACTGCGAGGCGCACGCCATTCGTGCGGCTGAGCGTTATGGCTCACACGAGGATAAACTCAATCATATTTTTGATTATAAAACCTATCCCGCTTTTTCGGAAGCCGAACGTGCCGTTTTTGATTTTGCAATCGCTGCTTCTACTGTTCCCAATTCAGTAACCGATGAAATTGCAGATAACCTACGAAAGCACTGGGACGACGGTGAAATTGTAGAAATACTTGGAGTAGTTGCGCTCTTTGGTTACCTCAATCGCTGGAACGATAGTATGGGCACGCAGCTCGAAAAACCTGCTGCCGATGACGGCCAAAAGTTCTTAGGCAAGAACGGTTGGAATATTGGAAAGCATGTTTATTAGGTGTGTTTGCCTATCTAGGTGTTTGTGTGTTTACGTTTTGTTTCTTACTCATAAATTGGCAAATAGTTTGTAATACTGATAGGTATTCAATCATCTGAAATTCAAGTTTAGCAATGCTGAACTTGAATTTTTTATAAAAACTGTAGTCTATGAAAATTTTGAATTTGCTTCTTCTTTTAGCTGTAATTGCCCTAGCTCCATCTTGCTCAAGTGATGATGATAATAGTATGGATTCTGAAATGGATTCATCTTGTACAAAAGAAATAAGTTTTATCGAAGATGGCAACTTGGTTACCATGCCCATTGATGGTTTAGATAATGGAGGAAAAGCAATTTTTGACCTTAAAGATCCTTCACCTTTTAACTCACAAGGTGTTTCAAGAGCATTTGCAATAAGAATGCAATCAGGAACAAGTGGTTTTGATGTAACGTTGGAACTAGAAGTTGAGGATGCAAATTCATGCATCCCAACTGGAGTTTATAATATAGAGACGCTTGATCCTAGCGAAGGTGTTATGAGTTTTTTTTATTTAAAAGATTTTGGTTCTTATGTTGCTGGCTTAGGTGAAGGAAATGCAATATTAGAAATCACTAAATGCGATTTTGAAAACAAATTGGTTTCAGGAAAATTTTCAGCTACATTGGTTAATCCCTTGTCTGGTGAAACTATTCAAATTTCAGAAGGTGTATTTGAAGATGTTTGTCTTGAATAATGCATAAAACAGTCGTTGGAACGTGTTCACGTATCCACGTACTCACGTCATAATTGAACATGAATACGTGGATACGTGAACACTTAGATACGTGATGAAATCTCCTCCGTCTCTTCTATCAATTGTACAATTTTAGCTTCATTGTAAGCATCGGAATGTGCAGGGCCATAAGCTCCTCGGTCATTGTCAAAATATTTTTCGGTCATGCTTGCGTGCTTTTCGGAAACAGCTAAATCATAAATGATATT
>JAHDEQ010000145.1:4416-11156 GCA_020628755.1 Saprospiraceae bacterium | reverse complement strand
GAAATCACCAAAGGGATTTGGTTGCGAATAGCCTTTTGCAAAGGCTTAGTCAATTTAGCATAAGCTATTCCATATTGCTCTTGAGCACGGTCTTCCCACAACTCATTATAAGCGGCTTTGAGTTCATTATACACCTCAATATAAGTATCGTAATGAGTGCCTCTATCGTTTTGTAATGACACGACTGCCTTAGTTGGTTTATCAGGTTTATTATCCTCTTTATTCGGATTTAAAATAAAATCCTTAGTCAAATCCCTTAGTTGTTGCACTTGCAACAACTCGCCCTCCACCAAAAGCAAATTACTAGCATTGACTTTTACCGAAAGGACATTGTCTTTATTTAAGGGTTGTGCAATAGGGTCAGGAGTCCAGGGCGGCAAAGCCACTCGTATGCCTTTATCTTCATCAATAACAGTTGCAACTAAGAAAAAAATAAGTAAAAGAAAAGCGATGTCAGCCATTGAGCCAGCATTGACTTCGTTGTCAGGGCGGCGTTTTTTGCGTGAAAGCATAAGTCGTCATTTTAGTTAGAAAATGACTTGGTAGTATAAGATTGGACGACTATTAGGAAAGATGTAATGAATTGGAAAATTGGTGTATAATGTAAAAAGAGGATTTGCCTGCGTAGGCAAATCCTCTTTTATAAATAAGATTTTCTATACTTTAGAAATCAAATAATTCAACATCAAAAATAAGTACAGAGTTGGGGCCAATTTTGCCACCTGCACCACGAGGGCCATACGCCAAGCCCGAAGGAATAATAAACTTACCCTTGCCACCTTTAGATAATAAAGGAATAGCTTGTTGCCAACCTGGAATAACTTGATTCAGACCAAATTCAATCGTTTCGCCTCGTTCTACCGAAGAATCAAAGACTGTTCCATCCAATAAAGTCCCATGATAATGGACTTTAACTTTTGAGGTAGCATTGGGATTGCCTTTGCCATCGCCCTCTTTTTCAATAATATAATGAATACCCGAATCCGTTGTTTTTACATTATCGAGTTTCTTGTTAGCAATGTATTTTTTGATAATTTCTTGGTCTTTAGCAGCTTGCTCTTCTGGCGAAAGCGGCTGTACAAAATCAATCAATTCTATATCAAAAATAAGTACAGAGTTAGGGCCAATTTTTCCTCCCGAACCACGTGGCCCATAAGCCAAATCCGACGGAATAATAAACTTACCCTTACCACCTTTGGATAACAAAGGAATAGCTTGTTGCCAACCTTTAACGACTCTGTTTAGACCAAAAGTAAAAGGTCGCCCTTTTTCTACCGAAGAGTCAAAAACGGTTCCATCAAGCAATGTTCCATGATAGTGAGCCGTAATGCTTGATTGAGCATTGGGGTGGCCAGCACCGTCACCTTCTTTTTCCATGATGTAGTAAATACCCGAATCGGTTGACTGAGCATTGGTGATTTTATTGTCGATAAGGTATTGCAAGATGGCATTTTTGTCCTTATCTGGTTGAGTGGTAGGATTGTCAATCATCTCTTTTTTTAGAGCAGAAGTTGGGTCACAACCTGCTGCTAAAATACCGATCAAAAAAATGAAGAATAGGTTTTTCATTGTCTATTTTTAAGTGTTTAAAATATTAGGAAATGGATAATCTAGCTTTACTAAACTTAGCCTCACTCCATATCTGCCCACAAATTTAGTAAAGCCCTTATTCAAATTGTTATGTCGGGCTATTTATTTTCGATTTTTAGCAACTCTACTTCAAAAATAAGTGGTGTATTGGGAGGCACTCGTTTGGAAATACCCTTTTCGCCATAAGCCAAATGCGAAGGAATCAAGAAAATAGCTTTGCTACCCTTATTCATTAGTGCAAGTCCTTCGTTCCAACCATCAATCATATTGCCGATGTAAAAAGACATCGGCTTTTTGCGCTGATAAGAGGAGTCAAACACTTTTCCATCTAAAAAATAACCTTTGTAATGTGCTGTGACATAATCGCCCCATTTGGCAGGCGCACCTTCTCCATTTTGAGTGATTTGATAGAAAAAACCTTGTGGAGCTGCTTGCACATCTAGGAGTTTATCAATTGCATATTCTAGCAATTGATTTCGTTCTTTTTGGGCTTGGGTTTGTGGATTGTTTATTAGTTCTGACGAAAGTCGGAGCAACAAATCGTCTTCGTTTTTAGGAGGTATGACTACAGTGTTGGCAGCTTGTTGTGGAGGTGCCGTGTCTCCGCAAGCGACGCATAAGATAAGTAAGAAAAAATAGAACAGATAAGGCATAATGAGTAATGACGTAACGAGTAATATTTAATGAAATGAAGTAATAATCGTTACTGGTTTAAAGTCTATTAGCTTTACTAAACTAAGCCTATCAAAAGAGCCTCCCTCCCTCAAGTTTAGGAAAGCAGTTTAGTTAAGTATATTGATGTTTTCTTAAACTTGCGGGCTGATTGCTGGCTCAGAGCAGTTTAGTAAAACTGTTCTTTTTATAGAAGACCAAGTTCAAAATTGTTCTTGACACTTTAATGATTGGAGTAGAAATCGTTACTCGTTAAGCATTAAAAAATTACTCGTTAAAAATTTATTTTCTACTATAATTCGGTGATTCTTTGGTGATAATGACATCGTGTGGATGACTTTCAATCACACCTGCGCCCGTGATTTTTACAAACTGTGCTTTTTGTAATTCTTCGATGGTATTTGCGCCACAATAACCCATCCCAGCACGGAGTCCACCAATATATTGTACCATGACTTCGGCGAGTGTCCCTTTATAAGGGACACGCCCTTCGATGCCTTCAGGGACAAGTTTTTTAATATCATCTTCTACATCCTGAAAATAGCGGTCTTTAGAACCCAACTGCATCGCTCCTAGAGAACCCATCCCACGATAAATTTTAAATTTTCGACCTTCAAAAATAATCGTTTCGCCTGGAGCTTCTTCTACACCAGCAAATAATGAACCCGCCATTATCGTACTAGCACCAGCGACTAGAGCTTTGGCAATATCGCCCGTATAACGAACACCGCCATCGCCAACTACAGGTACGCCTGAACCTTCAATAGCTTGGGCTGCATTATGAATAGCTGTTAATTGTGGAACGCCAACACCAGCGACAATACGGGTAGTACAGATACTACCCGGGCCAACGCCCACTTTTACGCCGTCCACACCAGCATCTACAAGAGCTTTTGCGCCAGCACCCGTTGCTACATTTCCACCTATTACTTGTAAGCTAGGAAATTGTTTTTTGACTTCTTTTACAGCTTCCAAAACGCCCATTGAGTGACCATGAGCCGTATCAATACAAATCACATCTACATCAACATTGACCAATGCTTGTACACGATCCAGTATGTCGGCTGTCACGCCTACTGCTGCACCAACCACCAAACGCCCAAAGGAATCTTTGCAAGAGTTGGGGTAATCTTGCACCTTCATAATATCCTTGTAGGTGATGAGTCCAGCAAGGCGATTATTCTCGTCAACTACAGGGAGTTTTTCGATTTTGTGGCCTTGCAAAATTTCTTTGGCTTGCGATAGGGTAGTGCCTACAGGAGCAGTTACCAAATTTTTTGTGGTCATCAATTCCTTAATCGGACGATTGAAGTTGGACTCAAATCGCAGGTCACGATTGGTCAAAATCCCAATCAAATGTTTGGTGGCATTGACGATAGGAATACCACCAATTTTATAACGCCGCATGAGGGCTTGAGCATCGCCGACTTTGGCATCTTCGTTGAGGGTGACAGGGTCAATTATCATCCCACTTTCGGAGCGTTTGACACTACGAACTTGCTCGGCTTGTGCCTCAATAGACATATTTTTGTGAATGATACCAATACCACCTTCACGTGCAATAGCAATCGCCAAACGATTTTCGGTAACGGTGTCCATTGCTGCTGAGACAATAGGTACATTGAGCCGAATATTGCGAGTCAATTGCGTTGAGATATTAACTTGTCGAGGAAGAACTTGCGAAAAAGCAGGAACAAGTAAAACGTCGTCGAAGGTAAGGGCTTCGCCCAAAAATTTAGGTGTGACGTTTGTGTGATTTCTTTTTGATGCTGTCTTTATTTCCATGCGCAAAGGTAAAATAGTTTTTTGTAAACCTTCAAAAATTAAAAGGACTTTTTATTTTTGTCAAAAAATCTAATTCAAGGAAGCAAGCAAGGTGTAAATTTATTTCGAGCCAATTACTAATTGTTAAGTTCAGAATGTAAAAGGTATAGGCTGCTTTAGCTGCCTTTTTTGACATTAAGCGACTAAAGGCGATGTTTCAGTTATTTTAATTTATACGATATTCAAATAGACGATGCTAAAAGTTTTTGATGATAATTATTTTATGAAACAAGCCTTGATAGAGGCTCAGAAAGCGGCTGAACAAGGAGAAGTACCAGTAGGGGCTGTGGTGGTTTGTGGCGAACGGGTTATTGCGCGTGCGCATAACCAAACGGAATTGTTGACGGATGTAACAGCTCATGCCGAAATAATTGCCCTCACAGCAGCAGCCTCTTATTTGGGGAGTAAATACTTGAACGAATGTAGCTTGTTTGTAACTTTAGAACCCTGTGTAATGTGTGGCGGAGCGTTGGCTTGGGCGCAGCTCGACCGTTTGGTCTATGGTGCTGCCGATGAAAAACGAGGCTTTATGCGTTTTGGAAAAACGGTTTTGCATCCTAAAACAAAAGTGGAGTATGGAATAAGAGAAGAGGAATGTCGGGTTTTGATGAAGGAGTTTTTTAAGACTAAACGATAAAAAACGAAGCCCTTGCCAGCATCGCTGACAAGGGCTTTTAAACTTTAGGTTGATTTCACTATTTGCTTGTTATCAAAAGATAAACAAAATTAGTGTTGTGTCGTAACCGCAGTTTGTTGGCTGTAGTTTAAAATGTTTTGAATAGAAGCATTTGAAGGGCTAAAACTAGCCTTTGGCAATTGTTTGTAAGCATCGTGCATTTCTACATACTGCTCGTACAAGTTCCAATCTTCGTTGAGGGCTTCTTTGATAGCCAATGACTCCGTTGCGGAAGTCTCTTTGTAAATAAATTGTAATAAATGATTAAGTGTAAATTTTTGCTTCATGCAGTAGATTTAAGATTTAAGAATGATTCTGAAATAACATTTCAGAAAAAATTAAATGTGTGTTTAAATTTCACCTATAAAACTATTCCTCATTAGAAAATATTGTAGCGCAATTGTTAAAATTTTCCATATTAAGTTTTGAAAAAAAATATCGAAAATCTTAGTGAGGCTGCACAACTTAATGAATAAACTATACGTTTTTTCAGCATGAAAACTACATACTCTTTTTTGTATGCTCCCTTATTTTTGTTTGGGTTTTACTCTATGACTTTGTTTGTGTCGTTAGCCACAAACAGTAATTGGCAATTGCACAATGAAGTAGAAGGCATTAAAGTTTACACCAAAGAGATAGAGGATTCTAATTTAAAAGAATTGAAAATAGAAATGTGGTTTCATGATACTTCTTTATCCGAAATATTGGCCATTATCAATGATGGAACGACTTATAAAGATTGGCTTTATAAGTGCATGTATGCAGAAAATATTGAAACGATGGGTAAGAAAGAAAAAATTGATTATTTTCAATTAGATTTTCCTTGGCCCTTGAGCAATCGAGATATTTATAGCCACTCTATCATGCAGTACGATACTGTGAAAAAAATGCTCTTGGTACAATCTGATGCGGTACTAGATTTTCCTGTGAAAGACGATTTTGTACGCGTGCCTTCGGCTGCGACTCGGTGGCATTTTTATATCAAAAACGATAGAGATATTTTTTTGGACTATTACACTGCTCCTAATCCTGGAGGAAGTATTCCTGATTGGATGGTCAATTTGGTGATTGATAAAGGACCCACTAAATCTATGCTGAAACTACGAGAGTTGGTAGGTCAAAAGAAAGGCGTGGTTCAGCCAATAGATTGGCTGAATGGACATTAGGCGTTTGCTTGTGCAATTCCTGAATCAAATAAAGAAAAGGTCTAAAATATTATTTTAAAATAATCTTACCTATTTAGTTTTTATTCTAAATTTTATTGTTTTTTAAAAATAATTACTTTATATTTAACAATATCAAAGAATAAAGACCGTTTCTATCCTTTGTTTTTTGGTTTTATAATACGATTCCGTTTCTATTTTAAACCTTGCTTCCTCATGCTATGAACCCCAATGTGGAGGCTCAAAACTTATCGCCTATGTTAAACGAACATGTACGTGATATTATGACCAAAAATCCGACTACTGTAAACCCTTCGGATACGATTCAATCTGTAACAGACCTTATGATGAAAAAGCGACTACAACAATTGCCTGTTGTTGATGCTGAAAAAAAATTGGTAGGAATAATAACTTCTTACGACTTATGGCGGAATTCTGAAAATACGGATGCAAATGATAAGAAAGTGCAGGATGTTATGAGTACTGATGTATTGAAAATAGCCCCAAAAGACAAGGTTGGTACTGCTGCGGAGTTGTTTTTGGATCGTCGTTTTAAGACAATTCCTGTTGTAAATCTTGATAATGAATTGAAAGGTGTTGTAACGGCATTTGATGTGATTCGATTGACGATGCAGCGAGAGTATGATACTCCTATTCTTTATAAAGATGTTTTGACGGGTTCGAGGTCGAACCAATAGTTTTAAAAAACAGGTTGTCTGAAAAGACAACCTGTTTTTGTTATAGCATTATAGTAGTGCCGCCCCAAAGACACCTGCACTATCACCCAATTTGGGTTTTAGAAAAACGGTGTCAAG
>JAHDEQ010000145.1:0-4316 GCA_020628755.1 Saprospiraceae bacterium | reverse complement strand
TTTCCACTTTGTTCTCTATAAAAACGTTCGAGTGATGGCCCCGAGATGATACGTTCTACACAACCTACATTGCCACAATAACATTTTCCTCCCGATTCATCCAAGAAAGTATGCCCCCACTCTCCTCCAATACCTTGTTTACCATACCAAGCTTTTTTGTTAAAGACGAGGCCGCCACCCACTCCTGTGCCCATGATACTACCAAAGACCAATTCCGCATCAGGAAGTTCGTCGGCAACTACGCCCATATTGGTTTCGGCAACGGCAAAGCAGTTGGCATCGTTGGCCATACGAACAGGAATATTGAGCCGTGTCACCAAATCTCTTTGTAAGGGTTTGCCATTGAGAACGGTGGCATTGCAATTTTTCATGGTCTGCAATCGTGGGTCGAGTACGCCAGGTGTGCCAATGCCTACGTAAGCAGGTTTCATACCCGTTTCGGTAATCATGACTTCGACCAACTGTGCAATACGATTGATGATGTGTTCATAACCATATTCCGTTTCAGTATCAATGCGAGTACGAGTAAGGACTCGCTTGCTCGTAGCATCTTGCAATACGACCCCTTCAATTTTAGTACCTCCTAAATCAATTCCCCAAAGTGGTTCCATAGTTTGAAAATAAAAATTTGATTTATATTTTTTCGGCAGCCAGTTTTTCCATATCTCGAACGAGCAGCCTACGACGGTCAAAGGTAAGGATATTTTTGGAGCGCAACTCATTCAAAACAGTAGTAACGGTTTGGCGAGAGGTTGCCGTCATATTAGCAATTTCTTGGTGGGTCAAAAATTTACGAACGAGCATCTCGTAGCCAATACGTTGTCCTTTTTTTTCGACCAAGCCTTGCAAAAACTCAATGATACGTGTCCGAGAATCTTTAAACACTAAAGATTCGAGTCGTTTTTCCATGTCAAGTACACGGTTTCCCATAATACGCATAAAAAACAAATTGAGTGCACTATGGTCTTTGAGCAAGTTTTTCATCTCTCCTTTAGTGACTGCACAAACCTCGGCATCCTCCATGACATAGGCAAAATCACGTCTGTTTTGCTCGCCTGCAAGTGCTAGTTCTCCAAATACTTCTCCTGGACCAAGTACCGCTTTAGTAATTTCTTTATTCGCATCTCCATACATACCAATTTTGATACGCCCTTGCGAAAGGAAATATATTTTATCAGATGTTTCTTCTGGTAAATAAATATAAGTTCCTTTTTTATATTTTTTTTGATCGTGGTTTTGATTGAAATCTCCCATTTTTTTTGGGCAAAAAAGCCCCATGACATCAACGTTTTCGAGATACCAAAAAGATTGATTATTCATAATTTTCAATGTTTGGTGTTATTTATAGAACTACTAATGTACTAAAGAAGTTTTGAAACTAGCATATACTATACCGAGAACGAGGTGAAAAAACGAAAATAGAATTAAGGTTTCACCCCTTCGGCATCACTATTCACGGAAAAATTCCCATTAGGGAAAATTCGGAAATTTATCCCGTGAACAGTATAGCAGCTAAACGACAAAACAAATGTTAGAAATTATTCGGCTTTTCTCCGTTTTTATTCGTTATAGTATTACATGAATCCATTATTAAGTATTATAGCTGTTTTGCCAGGTATATTAATCGCTTTTTTGATTTATAGAACAGATAAATTTGAAAAGGAAGCTCCTTTGCCTTTGATTATTTGTTTTATTTTAGGCATGCTGGCAACCATACCTTCTATGTACTTAGAAGAATGGGGAACGTATCTTGGTTGGGAAGAACATGGGAATTTATTTTTGCTATTTCTTTTTTCTGTAATTGTGGTGGGTTTTAGTGAGGAAATCACTAAATATATAGCTTTATTGGCTTATCCTTATCATCGAAAATTTTTTAATGAGCCAATGGACGGGATTATTTATGCAACGATGATAGGAATGGGATTTGCGACACTAGAAAACCTGTTGTATGCAGGGCGTTATGGTTTGGATACGATATTGATAAGAGCCTTTACGGCTGTACCTGCACATGGGGCTTTTGCGGTTATTAGTGGTTATTATGTGGGCTTATCCAAGTTTCGCCCACATCGGCGGTTGCTCTATCTCTTTTTAGGAATATTCTTGCCTGTATTGTTACATGGTATTTATGACTTTTTTATCCTTCAAGAAAAATTTGAATGGATGATGTCTTTTGCAACTTTAACCTTGCTATTTTGTGGCTATTGGGGCTGGCAATTGATAAGAAAGCACCAAGAAATTTCTCCGTTTAGAGAAGAAATTGAGCATGAATATCCTGATGAACCTGAAGTTTAGGGAATTTTACGTTGGTATATTTCATCGCTGTTGCAAACGGCGACGAACCTAAATTTGGATGTTTGTCGCCGTTTGAAATGATATTATGTGTTTGATTATTTGAAGAGAAGTTTAGTATTTTTTTAACTCAAATATTTACCAACAATGGGCATTCGTCGTCCCATGCCAAATGCTTTGGCCGATACTCGCAGCACAGGTGCAGTTTGGTGACGCTTGAACTCATTGATGTTGACCAAACGCAAGACTCTTCGGACGAGCTTTTCTTCAAATCCCATTTTGATAATTTCTTTTGGTCCTCGACGGTTTTCGATGTATTGAAACAAGATTTCGTCTAATATATCATAATCAGGGAGGCTGTCCGAATCCTTTTGGTTCGGACGCAATTCGGCCGATGGTGGTTTTGTAATGGTATTTTCAGGAATGACTTCACCATCTTTGTTCATATAACGGGCAAGTTCAAAAACTTCTGTTTTGTACAAATCTCCTATGACCGAAAGCCCACCACACATATCACCATACAGCGTACCATAGCCTACGGCCATTTCGCTTTTATTGGATGTATTGAGTAAGATGTTGCCAAATTTGTTGCTCATCGACATAACCAACATTCCTCGAATACGAGCTTGTATGTTTTCTTCGGTTACATTAAATTGAGTTCCAAAAAAATGAGGTTCTAGTAATTTCATGTATGATTCATAGACCGATTGTATCGGAATAATATCGTATTGTGTTCCTAGATTTTGAGCCAAAGTTCGTGCATCATTGACGGAGTGGTCAGACGAAAATTGTGAAGGCATGAGTACACAACGCACATTATCGGCACCCAAAGCGCGCGCTGCGATTACTGCCGTGACGGCAGAATCGATACCACCAGACAAACCTAAGATCGCTCGACGAAAGCCCAATTTTCCAAAATAATCTCGTACACCCATAACGAGAGCATCGTGTATCAAGGTCATCTTATCTTTGGCTTGTTCTTGTTTCTGTTTCCCAGCATTGACTTTTGCTAAGTCATAGGTTTTTATACATTCTTCAAAATAAGGCATCTCATCATAAACCTTGCCATTGGGTGAAACGACGAGTGAGCCACCATCAAACAAGAGTTCTGTTTGTGCTCCGACATGGTTGACATAAAACATCGGCATTCCAAATCGTTTGACATTGTCTTTGACCACTTTGATGCGTTCTTTGGAATGTTTGAAGTTGAAGGGCGAAGCAGAGAGATTGAGTACAAAATCGGGATTTTGTTTTTTTAGTTCTGCTAGTGGGCAAACGGTATAGAGAGGATTTTTGATGCCTGCGCCGTCTTTGCCCCAGGGCAAATCCCAAATATCTTCGCAAACCGTTAAGGCTATTTTTTTGCCTTTATAGTTGACTACATTAAATTCTTTGGCTGGCTCAAAATAACGATATTCGTCAAATACATCGTAGGTCGGCAAGAGGGCTTTGTGTTGTAATTGTTTGATTTTGCCATCGGCCAAAAAGTAGGCGGAATTGTACAAGTCTTTGCCTTCAGGAACGGGATTGGTGCTAGGAGAACCTACCACGATAGCAATACCTTTGGCTGCTTTGGCGAGTTTGTTGATGGCTTTTTGGGCTTGTTTAATAAAGTCATCAAACTCTAAAAAATCTCTTGGCGGATAACCACAGGTGGCCAATTCGCCAAACACGATAATATCTGCTTTTTGGGCTTTGGCGGCTTTGGTTGCTTGAAGCATTTTGGAAACATTGCCTTCGAAGTTTCCGATGTGATAGTTGAGTTGTGCTAAGGCTATTTTCATAACGTAAAAGCGGTTTATTTTGAAAGCTATAAAAGTTGCTTATAAGAGGGACAAAGGTACAAAAAAGCACAAAGCCAAACACGCACAAAAGGCATATTTGGCTTTGTATATAAGGTTGAAGTGCAAGAAAGATTGTTACACTCAATTCGTTGCGAGAACAAAATAGATGTATTTGCTACTTGCTCTTGAACTTAGTAACGACGAAAAAATAAGGTGAACAAGTTAGAAATAGAGATTTTGTGC
>JAHDEQ010000144.1:7777-11214 GCA_020628755.1 Saprospiraceae bacterium | reverse complement strand
AGGATTCAGCCCATTAAAATGGGCGAATACAAAATGCTAAGAAATTTATTTTACAATGTACTTTAGTCTGTAAGACCACATAAAATATACTCATTCCCAATATTGATTAGGGCTTGCTCCATGGAGCAAGCCCTTCTTTGTGTCTAATTTTATACAACAATCTTTGCAGCAAGCAAACTCTCAGGTATCGCAAAGGCATCTACCAAAAACAAGGCATCCATACGCACATCTTGACACAATTTAGTCACCAAACGACTGATAGCTTTAGTTTTTGTACCATTCATATAATCATTTTCTAAGTACCAACCTTTGTGCTGTTCGATGCTGTACAAGGCAAAAAGTTGGAACAACTTTTCCAACATGGCTTTGCATTCGGGGTCTTCTGTTCCTAAAACTTGATCCGAAAATTGCTCCAAAACAATCCGTTCGATATAAGCCAAAGCCAATTCCAAAATTTGTGGCTGAACTCGCAAAAAGGCATCATAAGTCGAAACTCCTTTTTTGATAAGCGAACGAATTTCATTACTCACAAAGTACAACATTTGGCGTTCCCGAAAACGGAAAGCATCCAAATGAAAATTCATATCCAACAAATGCGCTGTATCTGCATTTCGGGTAAAAAACGGATTGTATTCTGCCATCGTGTCCGATACTTGGTTAGCCAAGTAGCGAAGAACCGCCCGATAACCCTCATCATGAAATTCCTTTTTAAAATCAGACAATAAACCCTTCGCAACTAATTGTAACAAAACTGTATTATCTCCTTCAAAAGTGGTAAAAATATCCGTATCTGCTTTGAGGTCGGCAAAACGATTTTCGGCCAAGTAGCCTTTGCCTCCACAAGCCTCTCGGCACTCTTGCAAAGCCGTCGTCGTAAACCAAGTCGCATACGATTTAAGACCAGCAGCCAGCGTTTCGATTTCTCGAATATCGGCTTCCGAACGTTTGACATATCGCTTGGTCAAGTACTCCAATGCAAAGTGTATGGCATAAGATTTTGCCAACAAAGGCATCAGTCTTTTTTGGTGGGTCGGATAGTCCAAAAGCAAGGTTTCTGGCTCGTCATTGCTAGGTGCAAATTGTCGTCTTTTCAAAGCATATTTTATGGCTATAGCCAAACCAGATTTAGCGGCACTCAGGCCAGCACGTGGCACGCTAACGCGTCCCCCAACCAGCGTTCCTAACATGGTAAAAAAACGTTTTCCTCCATTTTCGATAGGGCTGCTGTATTCGCCTTCGGGTGATACATTGCCATAGCGGTTGAGCAGATTTTCACGAGGCACTCGAACTTTATCAAACCAAATTCGACCATTATCAACACCATTAAGTCCTAGTTTATAACCATTGTCTTCTACCCGAACACCTGGCAACAATTGATGCTTCTCATCTCGTAGCGGCACTAAAATCGCATGAACTCCATGATTTTCGCCATTGACAATCAATTGTGCAAACACACTCGCCATTTGGCTGTGCAGAGCATTGCCAATATATTCTTTGCCATCAGCCTCGGTTGGCGTATTTATAATAAATTCTTGTGTATTGACATCATAAGTTGCTGTTGTTTGAAGTTCTCGCACATTCGAACCATGCCCCGTTTCGGTCATGGCAAAACAACCTGCCAATTCGAGCGAACCCGTTTTTTCTAAATATTTCTTATGATGCAGTTCTGTACCTAAAAAGAGGACACTTCCGCCAAACAAACCAAACTGCACCCCAAATTTGATAGCCAAACTCAAGTCATGATAGCCCATCATTTCAAAAGCCGTTGTATAAGCCGCCATATCGTTTTGACCGCCATACGCCACAGGATTAGCAATCGCTCCCAAGCCTTGCTTGGCGAGCAAACGGCACCAATCTAGCACCAATTGGCGATACATCTCCTTATCTCGTAAAGTTTGATATTCAAAAACAGGATCGGATAATAAAATCCGCATTTTTTGACGCATCTCAGCATAATCACCATCCAACAAAGCCGTCATACAAGTCACATCAAAACTCGGTTTTCCATATACAAACTCCTCTTCGAGTTGGCGTTGCGCTGGCGTAAAAATAGCTCGATGATTTTCGATACTTACCACACCTAAGGCTTCTTGAATAGAACTCAAAGCCGCTTTGGTATCAGGATTGGTAATCCAAGCCTGTTCATCTTCATTGGCTGCTTGCTTTGCCATTTCTAAACCAAGGTCAATAAAAGTTTGTCGCTTATCGCTTCCCAGTTGATGAGCTGCGCTTTTCATCAATTGTACCCACTCTTTGTAGGTAGCATTTGAAGGTGGATTTTTCGGGTCGCTCCATTTTTGGAGCAAGGCTTTATCCGATTTTGAAAGGTAAGATAGTTTTGCAATACGCTCGTGAATAAGTTTTATTTCACTCGGACTCAAAATGCTATCGGCCCAAGCCACATAAAACAAAGGAATCAAACTTAGGACTCCTGTAGAGTAAGATGATTGGATATTGGAATTTGCCATGATTAATTTTTTTTCAAAAAATAACAGTTCTCTTATTTTAATGCTTATCGCAAATTGCATCTGCGATATAATACGCTCAAAAAAAACAGAGTGTATAGCATATCTGTTTGGAAACTGCAACGAACGGGGAAAAGATAAACAATTTCAGCACAAAAAAGATTGCTCCACAACAAAAAAACCCGAAGCGTTATGCTTCGGGTTAAGGTGAATGTTTACAAGTTTTCTCTAAAAAAGTATGTTTGGTAGTGTGTGTGTGTGTTAAATGCAGACCATTGGCTAGAAAAGACTATTGCCTGTTCAAACAATGACCAACATCGTTCAAGTTCATCTAGCTTTTAGCAACTTATTAAAGTCAAACTAGATAAGTGTGTATGTTTTTAGCAATTCGTGCTAGGAATTTTTCTTATGATTGAGCTATACAATCCATCGTCTTGAGATGAATTGAATCCTTCATGCTTGTGTAGTACTTCCGAAGAAGTGTGTAAATAAGATGTGTAAATAAATTATTGAAAATCGTAAGGAAATGCGTAGCATTTGGTTTCGGGCTCTTCGTTTTTGTGTACATTCAATACTTTTGCAAAATGGATGCCAAAAATTTCAATAAAGCATTATATAATCAATAAATCATTTCAAAAACCCTTGTTAATCAATCAAATAAAAAAAGACCGCCACAATGGACGGTCCTACAAAACAGACTATGAGAAAACCTCGGAGAGGATAATTTTTGAGTATGAGTGTAAAAAAACCGCCCTTCAGAAATCCGCAAATAGCAGAAATAATTTGAAACGAATAAAAGGAAATAGGAAGCACGAATTTCCTTACGGGCGATTGATTACATACACATACTATGAGAATATTTTTATTAAAAAAGAGATAGCACTTCTTGGGACTATTTTACTTTGTTCATAGTTCTCATTCTCAAAATTGAGCAAAGCCGAAGTGCTACTCTTAAACGTTTGCACGTGTTCA
>JAHDEQ010000144.1:0-7677 GCA_020628755.1 Saprospiraceae bacterium | reverse complement strand
TTAGAGCAATGTCCTTTGGGGCAATTGCGAGAAAAACACTTCATCCCAAAATGATTGTGGTTAGCCTTCGCCAAACGGCTATCGCCTGCACGACTCTCAATAAGTGCTTGAGCCATTTTGATACTCGCAGGAATGCCATACTTACGCATCTCTGTTTGTGCAACACCCGAAAAACGGTTGATATAATCTATCGTCGCTTTATTTTTGAGCATATCGGGCGAAGCAGGAGCAAAAGGATTGCCGCCATCGCCCTCCCAGGTGATGGCTTGGGCATGCACTTCGCTTTTATGGGATGGCTTCTCATTATCATCCGAAAAATATGCAAGAGGAGATTTCATATTCATCGAAAAATTAAACTGGTCTTGCGTAATGATATAAACCAAAAATGCCAAGACAGCCAATTTGACATAGGGTATATCCTTGCGACTAATACCAATGTATCGCCTCCAAAACTTAAATACTTGGTATTTGAGGGCAACCAAAAGTTTCCAAACAACACGACCTAACTTCTTGAGGAGATCGGATAAGTCAGAGTCTGAGGACTCTGTATGTAACACTTCTTGATGAATACTTTGAGTCTGAAAAAAAAGGTTTTTTTCTTGGGCTTCTGAGGGGAAGAAGGTAATTTCTGGCTGTGTATCATTTCTACGCATAATTTTCAAATTTTAAAAAAATTAGTTGTACTTTAGAGTTTCCTTGCACAAATATGTTTTAGTATTTCATTGACAATACAAATATAAAACAATTAGTTTTATTAAAACAAATATTTTTAAAACATTTTTTATTAAAAATGAATAAATTCTCAGAACACATTGTTATTCAGCGATTTAAAAACGTATATAATTTTTTATACGATAATAATCAAATTCGAGGAAAATCTGATTTAGCTAAAAAACTCGATACTTACAACCACGTTATTAATGATATTCTAAAAGGAAAACGCAATGTCACCGTTGACCAACTAAACAAATTGTTTTCCATCTTTAATATTAATGCCAACTATTTATTTGGACTAAGTGACGAACTTTTCTTAGACGGCGAAACGGTTTTGAAGCTCCCTACACGTGGCAAAAATGAAATGCTGCATTTGGGCAAACGCAATATTCGTCTCATACAAGGAGTAAGGGCTTTTGCAGGTCAAACAATTGACCTGCAAGACGCTAAATCTGTTGAAAGTATGCCCAAATTCTCTGTACCTGGTTTGGAAGGAAATCTTTTTGCCATTGAAATTGAAGGCGATAGTATGTCTCCTACCCTCACCAATGGCGATTTAGTTGTTTCGGAACTTCTCGAAACAACCGACCCACTTCGCAACAATCAAGTCTATGTTGTTGTAACTGATACTGTGGTTGCCAAACGAGTACAGCAAATCAAAGAAGGAAATGAATTGACTGCCCTCAAACTCATTTCTGACAATGATAAAGTCTATAAACCTTACAATGTATCTTTAGAAGAAATTCGCCATATACTAAAAGTCAAATGCCGTTTGACGACTTCGGGTATGAATTAAAATCTGTGCTACCTTTTTTTTTGCTATTACATCATCATAGTTAACCATGAAAAGTCGTCGTGAATTTATCAAAACTGCTTCTTTGGGAATGACTGCAGTTGCTTCGCCATCAAGCCTACTCAAAAGTTGTGAAAAGCCAGCTACCAATCCCCTACCCAGCAAAAAATTAAGTCAAATTCAATCTCCTCTTGCCCTTACTATGTGGGATTATTCGTGGTTGCTACGTCACTATAAAACTGGAGAATTTAAAAATTGGGATAAGGTTTTGGACGAATTGGTAGAGCGTGGTTATAATGCCATTCGGATAGATTGTTTTCCGCATTTTGTTGCCAAAAATCCTGATGGAAAACTTCAAGAAGAATTTTTTTGTCCCAAAAAAAAATGGGGACTTTCGCTTTGGGGTAATAATTTTTCAACCTACATCAATCCTCGAAAAGCCTTGCTCGAATTTTTGCCACTTTGTGCCAAAAAAGGCGTTGCTGTTGGCTTATCTACTTGGTTTGGAGGACATGGCACGAATCAAAATACACTTTTTAAAGACAAAATTGATTTTGTACGAGTTTGGGACGAAACGCTTGAATTTTTAAACCAACATAATTTACTGGATAATGTTATTTATGTAGATGTTTTGAATGAATATCCCTTGTGGCACGGCTATACTTGGCTGACGCAAAGTGTCAATCAGCTCGAAGATGCAAGTAATAAAGGCCAATCCAAACAAAAATTTGACTTTTTGAACAAAAGCGGAAAGCGACAGTACAATCCGACTCAAATTGATTTTTATAATACCTTTATAAAAGAGGTCATTAAAGAATTGTCCGATAAATGGCCAAAACTAGATTGGTTTGCTTCGCAAACCAATACCCACAACACACCCTGGACGGATTTGGATACTAACAATTTTGATGCTTTAGACATTCATTTATGGTTTGTTTATAACAAAAAATTTAGTCGAAATACACAGTATTTTCAAAAAATTCATACCCTAAAAAACGATACTAAATTTAAAGAATGTTATGAGGCGATAAAAGAGTATTGGTCGCTCCACAAATCAGATTTGGTAACTTGGATGGATAAACAAATCGAACGTCGAGCCCAAAAAGCGAAAAACCAAAACGTGCCTTGTGGCAATACCGAAGGTTGGGGAGCTGTTTTTTGGATGGATCATCCGCATTTAGATTGGGATTGGATAAAAGAAACGGGCGAAATTGGCGCACAGCTAGGCGCAAAACATGGCTATAAATTTAATTGTACTTCTAATTTTACACATCCACAATTTAAAGGAATTTGGCAGGATATTGCTTGGCATCAGCGTGTAACTAAAATTATCAAAAACGGTTAAAACAAGCAAACAGACACTCTTTTCCACCGATTATTTTTAGAGATTAGCTTTCGTAAACATTGCTTCAGTACTTGCAACTTGCAGGTTTAGGAAAAATTGTAATTTCAATATCCACTTTAGACAAAACGTAAACTCATGAAAGGACTTTTGTGGTCATTTTTGACCCTATTTGCTATTCCTATTTTGGCTCAAGTCAGTATCAATCATCCGATTGCTTCCAATTTTTCGGCAGCAGGAACTGTGCTAGAACTCAATGTGCCAGCTCAATACAATGGAAGTTCATTACTAATTGGTTGGGTCAATACACAAGGCCAACAAAGTGCTATCGAAACCTCACTCCAATCGGGCAAACATTTGGTTGAACTTCGCAACAATCCGCTTTGGCAAGGTACAATTCAGACCCTTGCCATTTCGCTACCAGGAATAACTGGGACGGTCAAAAAACCTAGTTTTGGTGATGAAATCAGCCTTTTTTTAAATCCAGATTTGCAAACGCCTCGAAGCATTAATTTTATCAATGGTTATTCACTATTTTCAGTAAAATGGTCATATATTTTATATGGAATACTGTTTTTGCTAATTCCTGTATTTTACTTTCTCCAAAAAATGACTTTTCTAAAAGCCATTTTGCTCTCCTTTCTTGTGGCATGGGTCCTATTTGACCTTCGCAATGTGGCCAATCATGTTGCGGTACAACAAAATATTCGAGCAAATGATTTTCAAATTGCACCTTTTGTGGGTATGCAAACGCTAATTGATAAAGCTGACCAAAACATTGGCGAAGCCTCTTGGTCACAAGAGGCTCTACCTGGCGTTTATCATAGTTATACACAATACAACCTGGCCGAAAAATCATATATCCGTTTCCGAAAAAAACCTCGTTTACAAGACAAAAAAGGTATTCAATATATCTTAACACAAGACCCTAAAAATCGTCAAGTCGTAGATTCCCACGCAGGAATTGCCATTGTTAAAACCAAGAAAAAGAAAAAATAATCTCATGCTCACCTTCCTTATTTTTCTGATTCATATCTTACTCAACACCTTATTGGGTGCTGGAATCGTATCTTTTTTTCAAGACTCCAAAAACGAAAATAGTTATCTGTTGGAGTCCTTTGCCATTGGATTTGTACTCGAAACGATTTTGATATTTATATTACTTTTATCGGGTTTGTCTCTTATGGTTTCTTTCCTAATTGCAAGTGGATTGGCACTTATTTTGGGTGGATTGAGATTTCAAAAAATCAAGACTTTTTTACCGAAATTCTCTTTTTCTGATTTAAAAAACCTCAAAATATACGAATGGATTTTGGTAGCTTTAGTTGTAGAAAAAATTGGTTTTGCCTTTTGGCAATTGGCCAAAACACCTACTTATTTTGATGATGCATTGACACATTGGTCGGGTAGAGCGAGGGCTTTGTTTGGCGGCATCAATTGGTCATTTGATGCCAGTGTTCAGGAATTTTTGGGTTCACAATTCGGCAACAAAGAATATCCACTAGGTGTTATCATTCGCCGTGCTACAGATGCTACTCTAAACGGAAGTTGGAATGAATTTATAGCTCGTTCGGATAGTTTTTTGTTTTTTATATTAATCATTTTTGGAGTTGGAAGTATCATTTATCAATTTTCAAAAACAAGATGGATGGCTCTGGCGGGCGCATTTGTGGTTTCGGCGATACCACTGCATTTTTACCATGCAGCGGCTGGCTATGTGGACATCGGAGTAGAAGCTTTTGCGGTTTTAGCGATTGGTGCATTGCTCCGAAAAGAATGGATATTGACGGGTTTGCTTATTGCTGGAACGATGTGGGTAAAAAATGATGGTTTGGTACTGTTTTTTCCTGCCTTTTTGGGAGGAATTGCTTTGTTTCAATTGTTTGCAGACAATAGTTGGAAAGAAAAAATCAAAAGCCTTGCCCAATACAGCTTCGCTGCATTTGTGCCTGTGCTACCCTGGATAATTTTTAGAAGCCTCCACAATGTGGGAATATCGCCCATAAAAAGTGGTTTTGTGTGGCACAGCGACGCACCAAGTCTGTTTTTGCAAAGTGTTTTTAACAGTCCGAGTAGCAGTATTTTTTGGTTGTTTTGTACACTATTTATAATAGGTACAGCTCCCATTTGGCTCAAAGACAAAATGGGTCGATCAATTGCAATTATTTTTATACTTTTGCTTTCGGCAATGTTTGTGCTATTTTCTTGTACGAATGCTTATGTCTTTTTACAAAATCAAACTACAATACATCGTAGTATTATGCAATTGGCTGGAATAGCCATCATTGTTGTTTTTTATGCTTATTTTTTGATGGGCTTTTCAAAATCAAAAAATACCGTAATAGATTAAACTCTATTCTATTGTTTGGAGTTATACTTTTGAAAATTATTCAAATAAAAAAAAATTATGAAGCAAAATGTATCTTGGTCTGATGCACTTGACCGATTAAAAACAGGAAACGCAAACTTTGTAACTGATAAGTTAGATGGAAAATTACAAAATTCTGCTCGCCGTACAGAATTGGTAGAAGGACAAAATCCTTATGCCATTATCTTGAGTTGTGCGGATAGTCGTGTTGTTCCTGAATTGGCTTTCGATACAGGTTTGGGCGAAATTTTTGTTATCCGTGTGGCTGGTAACGTTGCAAACTCTTCTTCTCTAGCAAGCATCGAGTATGCGGTTGCACATTTGGGTGTAAACCTTATTGTTGTTTTGGGTCACCAAAGTTGTGGGGCTGTAACGGCGGCTATTGCTGGTGGCGACAATGGTTATAACCTCAATCACTTGTTGGCACACATCGAGCCTGCTAAGGCTGCTGCCGAAGATAAAAGTGTAAACGGTGTTGTTAAGAAAAACGCTGAAATCGTAGCAAGTGGAATGTCCGAACGTTCTGCGATTTTAAGGGGAGCTATTGATGACGGACGACTCAAAATTATGCCTGCATACTACAATTTGGGTAGCGGAGCTGTTGATTTTCTATAAGGAATGCACCAATTTTGAATGACTGAACCTGTCGAGCCACCAGGCTGGATGCACGAATGTTTCTTTAAATTTCATTCGTGCATCCAGTCATTCTCACATTTATGCATTAGTAAAGTACACAGCCACTCTCAAAACCTGTTGCGTCGAAGCTAGTACGCTTCTCTCCTCTACGCTCTACATTATATTCATCTGTATCTTTTACTTCAATAATCAAGTCATTCATCCCGCTTCCATGACGTTTTGGGGTACAATACTCGAATAAATAAAAAGAGTTGGTTTCGTTGTGGATAATCTGTGCGATGTCCTCAAAACTCTCAGTCAAGTTTTCAGAATCCTCGGCAAAAACAGAGCTGTTTTTGCCTAAGCGTTGGAGTACATTGGAATCAATTTCGTTGCCCAAACCTATCGTATAATAATTTATTTTTTCATTGGCATTGTCAACAACTTCGTAGGCTTCGTCTTTTGAAAAACGAGCTGCTTGGTCTGTACCATCGGTAAAAACAATGACCGAACCTCCTGACAGAAAGCCTTGTAATTCAGCACTTTGAATGGCACTTTGTGCCAATTCAGTACCTTTAATTATAGCTCCAAACAAATCAGTTGAACTATCCTGAGACATCAATGGATTTATATTATTTATTGCTTCCTGCAAAGCAACTGGATTGTTTGTAAAATCCATAATAGGCAACAAGTGATTGGCTCCGTCAAAACCCCAAACGCCAACTTTGGTAGAAGAACTCTCATCGGCTTGCATGACATCAATCACAAATTCTCGTGCCGCAGCTTTGAGTTGTTCGAGGTCATTATTAATCACACTACCACTCAAATCAAGTAGCAGCAAGACTCTATAATCAAACACTTGGTCATTGTCACCAATAATACGTTCTGCTTCATCCTCCGAAATCAAACGAGGAGCATCATCGTTGCGACCTTGTTCGTAAATAGTAAAATTTTCGGCGGCCAAGCCAGCAACGGGATTGCCGTCTTCGTCTTCTACTCTAAAAAATACAGAGACTTTGGAAGGAGGCGTTTCGTATTGGTCTTGAACATCAATAATCAATCTAGGCGGAGTCAATTGTACAGGAACCTCGTCTTTGTTGCAAGCAACTTGGATTAATACGAATAGTGCTAATGGGAGCAAAAGTAACTTTCTCATAATCGGAAATGGTTTGTGGTTTTAAATATTGTTATATGGCGAACCAAAATAACTTCTACCTATAAACGACGAGAAAGTTTTTGATATGTTGCCGAGGCATTTTTATTTAACACTATTTTAAAATATGAACATTTCCTTACTTATTTTCCTTCAATCCAATTGACGATTTCCTCATCCATAGGTTTCGTGCGAGGCGATATGACTTTTACGACATTACCTGTTTCATCAATGAGGTATTTTTGGAAATTCCATTTGACATTAGAATCTTCAAAACCATTAAGTACTTTTTGAGTCAAAAAAGCATAAACTTCGTGTTGGTCTTTGCCTTTGACCGAAATCTTAGACATCATCGGAAAGCTCACGCCATAGTTTTTTTTACAAAAACTAGCAATCTCTTCATCGTTCCCTGGTTCTTGGCGCATAAAATTATTGGCTGGAAAACCGACAATGACAAAATTCTGGTCTTTGTATTTTTCATACAAAGCCTGCAAACCCTTGTATTGAGGAGTCAAGCCACACTTAGAAGCCGTATTGACAACCATAATTTTCTTGCCTTTCAAGTCAGCAAAATCAAATGCTTGGCCCGACAAATCGCTAACTTTAAATTGATAAATAGTTTGGTCTTCTTGTGCAAAAACGGCCAAAGTCGTCATTAAAATAAATGGTAGAATTAAGAGTAATTTTTTCAT
>JAHDEQ010000143.1:7100-11220 GCA_020628755.1 Saprospiraceae bacterium | reverse complement strand
AATAAAAACATTCAAATTCTTTATAATGTGTAACAAATGCCATTTATTTGTGTATAAATTACAATAAGTAATTTATACCTCTAAAAATCAATACGCTGGCAAGAGCAACATATACTTACCAATTTTATCATCTCGAACAAGCATTTCAATTGGAATATGGCGGTCAAATTGACGAGCCTGTTATTGCTTATCATACTTATGGTACGCTCAACGAAAATCGAGATAATGTCATCTTAATAGTTCATGCTTTGACGGCCAACTCGGATGCTGACGATTGGTGGCATGGCTTGTTTGGTAAAGGCGATATTTTTGATTGGGATAAGCATTTTATTATTTGTGCCAATAATTTGGGTTCACCTTACGGCACGAGTTCTCCCAAACAAATAGACCCCAAAACGCAGCAACGCTATGGAATGGATTTTCCATTCTATACCATTCGAGATACCGCAAATTTACACCTCAAACTATTAGAACATTTTCAAATCAATGAAATCAAACTTTTGATTGGAGGTTCTTGTGGTGGAAATATTTGTCAAGAAATTGCTCATCAGTTGGGCAAAAAAATACACAACATGGTTCTGTTGTGTTGCTCTCCAATGGAAACACCTTGGACAGTTGCTATACACGAATCGCAACGCATTGCCCTCAAATCCGATACGACGCTTTATGATAAAAATGAACAGGCAGGTATCAATGGACTAAAAGCTTGCCGAGCAGTTGCACTTCCATTTTATAGGACACACGCTTCTTTTAAGTTAAGACAACAAGAACTGGATCTTGATAAGGTAACAGATTTTAGAGCAGCTTCGTATATCGAATATCATGGGCAAAAATTTATTAAGCGGTTTGATGCGCATTGTTATTACCATTTGTTGTGTGCATTAGATACGCACAATATGGGACGAGGTAGAGAAAGTATCGAAAAAGCCCTTTCAGAAATCACCGCCAATACGGTAGTAATTGGCTTTGATTCAGATATTTTAATCCCCAAAACAGAGCAACAGTTTATCGCAAAGCATATTCCTGAAGCCACGTATATCGAAATAAAAACCTTGTTTGGACACGATGCATTTTTGATAGAGCATGAATATATCCGAAATGCTATCCGTTCAAAGATTAAAATATAAACCATTCCCTCTAAAATTTTTATAAACTATATCGTATGAAAAAAGAAACCATCGCTCTACACGGAGGTTATCAGTCCGAGCCAACCACAAAAGCTGTAGCTGTTCCGATTTATCAAACAGTTGCTTACGAATTTGATAATGCACAGCATGGTGCAGATTTGTTTAACCTAGCAGTTCCAGGCAATATTTATAGTCGTATCATGAACCCTACGGTTGATGTACTCGAACAAAGAGTGGCCGCTTTAGAAGGTGGTATCGCAGCTCTGTGTACCAGCGCAGGTAGTGCAGCCATTCATTATGCCATCATCAATTTGGCAGAGGCAGGCGACAATATTGTTTCGACTCCACAACTTTATGGCGGTACTTACACTTTGTTTGCACATATGCTACCCAAACTAGGGATAGAAGTGCGTTTTGCAGATTCCGACAGTGCCGAAGACTTAGCAAAATTGATTGATGATAAAACCAAAGCGGTTTACTGCGAATCTATCGGAAATCCTGCGGGTAATATCTGCGATTTGGCAGCTATTGCCAAAGCTGCACACGCCAAAGGAGTGCCAGTCGTTTGTGATAACACAGTTGCTAGTCCAGCCCTAATTCGACCTATCGAACATGGAGTTGATATTGTTGTACACTCTTTGACCAAATATATTGGCGGTCATGGTACGACGCTCGGCGGAATCATTGTTGACGGTGGAAAATTCGATTGGGCGGCGCACAAAGAGCGTTTTCCTCAATTTAGCACACCTGAACCTTCGTATCATGGTGTCGTTTATACCGAAGCAATGGGAGCAGCGGCTTATATTGCACGTGTTAGAACTGTAGCTTTGCGTAATACGGGTTCGGCATTGCCTGCGATGAGTGCTTTCCAGATTTTACAAGGATTAGAAACCTTGACTTTACGTATGGAAAGACATTGCGAAAATGCAATGGCTGTAGCCAAATATTTAGAAGGTCACGACCAAGTGGCTTGGGTCAAATATGGAGGTTTGGCATCGAGCCAATACAATGCTTTAGCTCAACAATATTGTAATGGCACACCTTCTTCTTTACTCAGTTTTGGTATAAAAGGTGGCTATGCTCAAGCAGAAAAATTTTATGATGCTCTAGGTATTTTCAAACGATTGGTAAATATCGGAGATGCTAAATCGCTGGCTTGTCATCCAGCTTCTACCACGCACCGACAAATGACCGAAGAAGAGCAAGCCTCCGCAGGCGTGACTTCTGATTTGCTCCGTTTATGTGTAGGTATCGAGCATATTGACGATTTGATAGCTGACTTGGAACAAGCATTTGGAGCAAGTGTTTAGGAATGATTTACAATCTGTCCTGCACTCCTTACTTATAGATTTATAGACAATGCAATATTCTTTCTTTTTTTGTAAATTTATAAAATGAAGAAAAGTATAGGCATTTGTTATTTTTTATTAGTCTGTGTTTTGGCTTTTGCCCAAAACACAGGCTTTAGTTTAAGAGGGAACTATAAAAAACCAATTCTCAAAGAAGACCTAAAAACCGTCAAAACCCTCAATGACATCAATGCAGGGTTTCCAAGTTCTTGGATTGCATCTTATGAATCAACAGTTGTAGCCGCAACGAGTAATGGGCAATTGATTGAAATTGAAGGTAAAAATGCTAACCTTAGCCCAAAGCAAATCAGCCTTTTGCAAAAGGCTGATATCGGCACGCCCATCATTGTAGATGTCAAATATCAACCTACTCATTTGACAGCAACAGGCGAAATACGAACCATACATTTTGAGTACGATGTTATTCCAAATACAGAAGCTCAATTTCCTAGCGGTGATGCTGCCATGAAAGCCTATATCAAGGAAAAAGTAATGGCTGAAATTTCAGATGCTACGCTTAAAACCATCAATCGAGCTGCGATTTTATTTTCTGTTTCAGAACAAGGCAAAGTCCAAAATATCAAAATTTCAGAGTCATCCGAAAACGAAAAAGTGGATCAACTCATGCTGCAAGCCATCCAACAAATGCCCGATTGGACTCCAGCCTACGATGCCAAAGGCAATGCAATTCGGCAAGAATTTGAGTTTAGTATTGGACTTTGGGTAGGTTGTTGATAAATCTCCTTACTATGAAAATTGTAAAAGCTAGACCCAAAGATGCGACCGCCATTACTGAATTGTGTATGCGTTCCAAAGCCTTTTGGAATTATACATCGGAGCAGATAGAATCTTGGCGAGAAGATTTGACCATCACAGAAGAATATATTATCCAAAATGGAGTTTACAAATTGCTCGATTATGAATTGATGGGATTTTATGCCTTTGAAAAAACAGATGAGCCACTCATCAAACTCAATTTCTTGTTTGTTGACCCATCACAAATTGGAAAAGGATATGGAAAGATTTTGTTAGAGCATTTTTTGGAGCGAGCTAAAGAAAGTGGCTATCAAGCGGTGACGCTTGATGCAGACCCCAATGCCGAAGCCTTTTATCGCAAACAAGGTTTTCAAGTAGTTGGACAATTACCCAGTTCTATCAAAAATCGCTTTTTGCCGATTATGCGATTGGAGTTATAAACAGTGGAATCAAAAAAAGACTTGCTAGAATTTAGCAAGTCTTTTTTGTATTTGTTTATCTGTCGTAAAAGAATTGCTCTTTTACAATTTTGCCATCTTTGACTTGATAAACACAAATTTCTTCCATCTTTGTGGGGCTAGGCGCACCTTTAAATTTAGCGGTAAAGCTCATCGGTAAAGAGAAAAAATTACCACTTACAATAGGGTCGCCAATTTCAGAACCCATAAATTCTTCCATACTTGCATTCCATTCTTCTCCCTTTTTTTTGAGGGCATCAAAGCCTTGTACAGTCGCACCATCAGCTTCAACACTTTGAATTTCAGGCGAAAACAACTCAGCATAGCAAGTGTCATATTCTCCTTTACGGCATAACTCGACTAAACGATTTGCAATTTCTTGTGTACTCATACTTTATATTTTTTGAATGTTTATAAAATGTTTTAAAAT
>JAHDEQ010000143.1:0-7000 GCA_020628755.1 Saprospiraceae bacterium | reverse complement strand
CCAAAGGTTTGTCCGTAGAAACGGTCGTATTGTCCACAATATTGGAGCGAGTACCTACCACCGCATGAAGTGAAGGACTGCAACCGCCTGGATAAACGACTTCGATTTGGTAATACAAATTGCCCGATGGAGGCGCAATGTCGGTATAGGTAAAGGTATTGCTGGGGCGTTGTGCGATAAGCTGCATATTGTCAGCGTTAGAGCCTCGCAAAATATTAAATGTCGGATAATCAAAACCTTCGTATTTTTCCCAAATGAGATTGATGTCAGAGTTGTTAGAAGCATTGATGGTCAAGTGCATGGTTTTGTGTTCGGAACTAAGGACGGACTCCGAGCCACATTCGTTGACCGCAGCAATTTTATAGCGACTGCTGGCTACATTGGGATTAGAAACTTCATCTACAAAACTACTCAATTCTTCAAAGGCTTGTGTGCCAATCAGGATATATTCATCGGCCTGTACCGTCTCTTTATAAATATTAAAATGTGACGTTTTTTGACCGTCTGTTTTTTCCCAAACAACAATGTTTTTGCCACTTGCTTCGTCCACACTCACCACACAAATAGACTCGTCATAAGGATAATCTATATTCAAAAAGAGTTCTTGATTGAGTGGACAACCGTTTTCGTCTTCGGCATATACATAAATGTATTCTTCGACAGCTACGGTGATGCTATTGCCCGTTTGGCCATTGAACCAATTGATGTTTTGCAGACCTGCCTGTGCTTCTAAAGTTATAACCTCGCCCGCACAAAAGGAATTTTGAGCAGGAGGCACAATGATTTGTGCCTCATTGTCTTCGATACAAACCGAACTTCTAAAGGTCAAAACTTCATTATAATTCAAAGAATCGTTTTTGTCATAAACTAAAATTTGTAGTTCCGTTTCGCCAGCTTGTCCATTGGTCAAAACTTCTTGATAATTGAGTGCAAAATAGGCTTCGTTATAAGGATAGAGTGTAAATTGGCCGCTTTCAGGAATTTCGTTAAACCAAGAATTTTGAAAAACACTAAAGTCATATTGTACGTCCCAAGCGTCGGGAATGGTATGCGATAGCTTTTTCCAAGCTATCTCTACGATATTGTCGGGCGTCTGATTGCTCACATACAAAGGTGACAAATACATAAAAATAGACTCGTTGGGATCTTGCAAATAGTGAACACTGCTAGATTGATTTTCCCAAACCTCAAAGCCTGTTCCTACTTCAGGCAAGCTAAGAATGGAAGTATAGCTAAGCACTTGTGCTGTGGCCGCACTGTCTTGTAAATCATATAATAACAATTCCAAATGAGCTGTATCAGACACAAAATTGTGTTGCACATAGTGTATAATGTACTCGATATTGGCATAATCACCTCCACTAAGTGTAAAAGTACCCGATTGCCCTGTAGAAATGTCATATAAATCCTGAAAATCTGCACCCGAATACATATGTACATTGTCTTCGACCGTCCAAGCCTCAGGTATATCATAGTTGAGTATTTCCCAACCCAAAACCAAATCTTCAAAAATGTTTAGATTGCTAATTTCTGCAAAATTGTGGAAAAAATGAGCATCTTCTTCTGGAAAAGTAGGCGCAAATTCTTGGACAGATTCTTCAAAGAAAATCATAAAACCATCTTCTGAATCTGGTATTTCTACTTCAAATTTAAACTCCAAAATCTCATGATAGTTTAGACTATCATTGACATCATATACTAGGATTTCAATGGCACGCTGGCCAGGTGTCTGGTTGAGGTTTTGAATGCCCGTATTCATTTCTATATACTGCGACTCGTTGGGATACAAAAACATCGTACCTTCTGCGGGAACATCTTGGTTTTCAAAATAGTTTTGCGGTAAGTAAAAACTATAGTAGTCATACTCCCAAAAAGTTGGTGTTTCTTGATGAAGCACCTTCCAAGCTAACTCAACATAACTGTCGTTAGGATTGGCAATTTCGATACTCTGATAACCCCAAACGGGGTTGTTGCTGTAGGGCATAAAGGTCTCTTGCGCTATATTATTTGACACCACAAAACCCGTCGCACTTTCTGGTACATCGTTGGCATTGAGAGTCAGCATAAAAGAGACGGTATCCATACAATTGGGATTGTCCACATCATACAAAATCATTGTAATAGACGAAGTTGCCGTATCTGTAACGCTAAAACCCTGTATGCTATAATTTAGCTCTAGCCATTCGTCGGTATTGGTGAAAAATTCGGTATTGCCTACTTCGCAATTGGCCGCAAATTGCGAAGCATTGATTCCACAATAATTGACTTGCCAATTTTCGGGAAAATTGACTTCTGCAATACTAAGACCAAGATTAAAACCGCTAGGCGTATGATTTAGAATATTGAGCCATTGATAAGCATAGACTTCTTCGTAAGCAAAATCTACATTGATCGTATCATGTATAATGTTGTGCGAAAGCGAAAAAGTTGTATCAGAAGTTGTAGTAGAAGAAGTAGAAAAAGCAAAAATGGAACACATGGAGACCATCCAAGTGAACAAAATAGTAAGTATAGTTTTCATAATAAGTAATATTCGACAGCTATGGAATTAAGAAATAGTTGAAAAGTACTTCAAAAATAGTCGTTTTTGAGCATAAAATCCAGTTGATGAAACAGACTACCGTATCATTTTGCTTTCGATATAAAAATACTCTTCTGCTATTTGAAAATCTTTTACATCAAGATTTTTTAGAACTATATCAATTTTTTTTGCTGAACTCGGTTGAATACGTTGGTAATTATCTGGATTTCCAACCAAAATGGGCATCTTAAAGTTGGTAGCTTCTGTCTCCCAACGGCAGGACAAGTGGGTGTCGGCACCCACTTGCTGCAGACGATACACCAAGCGAGGAACTTTTGGATGGTATAAATATTGTTCAAAAAAAGCATCCCAATTCTGACCCGTTTTTCGATTTACATAATTGAAAAAATCTTCCGAATTAATATTACTAATTTCATGTTCCTGGTAAAAGGATTTCAAAATACCAAAAAATAAGTCATCATCGCCTATCGCATGACGCAAGGTATGTAAAATCCAAGCTCCTTTATAATAATGGTCGCTCCCACAAAAATGCTCAAAATTGACATCTTTTGGTCCTACTACAGGGCAATCGTTTTGTATAAATGGTCGTTGTGTGAGCAAATAACGAGTCGCATCATCATACGAGTAGCGGCACTCCACATACAAAGCCTCCATATAAGTGGTAAAGGACTCATGAATCCACATTTCGGCAAGGTCATTACAACTAATACTATTGCCCCAATATTCGTGTCCCGTTTCATGGATGATGATATAATCCCAATCCATATCTTTGGGTATCATTGTCCCCAAATAACCTCGCATATAGCGATTGCCGTAGGCAATGGCACTTTGATGTTCCATACCCAAATAAGGCGTTTCGATTAGGGCAAATCCATCGTTCCAAAAGGGATATTTATCAAAATAATTTTCAAAACAAGCCAGCATTTCAGGGACTTGCTGAAATTGCTTTTTGGCTTTTGCTAGGTTTTGAGGCAAGACATAATAATCTAAGGCCAATTCCGAACCATCGGGCGAAGTATAAGTATCAGCGAAGTGTTCATAATTGGCAATATTGACGGTTACATTATAATTGTTGATAGGGTAGGAGACAAACCAATCGTAGCGAGTATAGCCGTCTTTGAGTTGCTTTTTATCTCGTAAATTTCCATTGGCAACACACATCAAAGGGTCAGGAACGGCAACTTTTATAGACATACTATCGGGTTCGTCAGAGAGGTGATCTTTGTTGGGCCACCACAAACTCGCACCAATTCCTTCGCAAGCCACGCCAATCCAGGGATTGCCTTTTCGGTCTTTTTTCCAGACAAAACCGCCATCCCAGGGCGGATTATTGGCAATGATAGGTTTGCCTTCGTACTCCACAACAATGGCTTGTTTTGTTCCTTTTTTAAAGGTAGGTGTTTCTACAAAAATGGCATTATGAATACGTTTATAATTGAGTTTTTTATTAGAATAAGGCCAATAAATGGAATTGACTTTCATGTTTTCAAACAAATCAATTTGAATGCGATTGGTTTCTTCTAAGACTTCAAAATTCATAATGACACGGCCACCAATAGATTTATTTTCAATATCAACTTTGACATCTAATTCATAAAAATGGACATCGTAGCAGGTTCTTTCGGGTCGGAGCTGCCCCCGAAGGGTGTCAGCTTGCGTAAAGGTATGGTCGAGGTAGTACTCGTTTTGAGCAGAAATATTTTGTACCAAAAAAAACAAAATAAGGATAGATAATATACAGTTTTTATTCATTGTGTTAAGTCGGATTAAAGAAAACTCTGTGATAATCAGTGAAACTCTGTGGTAAATTACTTTTACGAAAGTAACTTTTTTCTACTTAAAGAAATCGTAAATTTTGTACTTTTGAAAATCCAAAAATCGTTTAGATAAGGATTGTTATAATTTTGCTCTGCTCTATGCTAAATTGTATCACAGAGTTGCGCAGAGTTAAAAAGGAGGCTCACAGAGCTATATTTATTGGTGAACAAACCTAAATTTTGTAATGATAATAGTTAAGCGATTCTTATATATATTGCTCGGTATTGTTTTTTTAGCGAGTGCCTGTACCAATGATGCTACTCAGGAAAAAAAGATAAATACCGAAGAATTACTGACAGGACGTTGGGAACTCAGGCAAGCCATCCGCAACAATAAGCCTGCCCCAACGATGGAAGGAACTTATTTTGATTTTAGTACCGACAAATCTTTGACGACCAATATGATGGGGAGTGACGAAACTTCTACCTTTGCCCTTCAAGAAAATCAAGTCATTGCGGATAATGGTGGTTTAAAAACGACTTACCACATTGACAAAATTACAAGTGATTCGCTTGTTCTTTTGACAACTATTCGGGGGTTTAATTTTGATATGACTTTTATGAAAAAACAAGAATAAGTTCAAGTGCAATTATCAATTGCACTTGAACTTATAATTCTACTTACTTGAGTAATAACTTTATCGCTTCTGTAGGTTGGATAAACTGACCCGTTTCTTTCTTGTTTTTGGTATCTTTTCCTGATTTTTTTAGAATCGTATAAGCCTCTTTTGCTGTCAAATCTGGTTTCAGACTTTTCATCACACCAATCAAACCTGCAACCGCAGGGCAAGCCATCGAAGTCCCATTAAAAGACTTGTATTGGCTACCTGGAACGGTAGAATAAATATTGACACCAGGTGCGGCAATTCCCATTTTTACATTTTGAACGTAATTGGAAAAAACGGCTCGATTGAGGTTTTCATCCACTGCGCTTACGGCAATAATTCCAGGTGTATTGGCTGGACTATATTGTGCAGCATCTCGGTTGCTATTGCCAGCCGCAGCAATGACAATTGCGCCTTTTTTGGTCGCATAGTCAATTGCTTTTTTATAGGCTTTAACTCTGCTACTATTAGAAGGTGCACCAAGCGACATCGAAATTACATCCGCACCAGCGTCGGCAGCTTCCAAAATTCCATTGATAACCGCCTGCTGTGTCCCTCCACCAAAACCGCTTAAAACTCGGATACTTGATACTTTTACAAAATTATTGTCAGGAGCGAAAGAGGCAATTCCTTTTCCATTGTTGGTAACGGCAGCAGCGATGCCTGCACAATGGGTTCCATGTGCATTGGGATCGGTATCGTGCTTCTTTTTAATGGATTTAAAATTAGCTTTTAAATCTTCATGATTAGCATCCACACCTGTATCAAGGATAGCAATCAAAGCTGTTTTTTGGGCTTTGACATTTTTCTTACGCAACAAAGTATGAAGTTCGTCAATTGCCATTTGGTCGAGTCCCCATTGTTTTGAAATATCGGGGTCGTTGACATTGTAACGTCGTTTTTTTCGATTGATGGTTTCTGATTCAATAGGTTTTAATTGAATCACATCGTTATTTTCCAAATATTCTACCGCATCATTATTCTTAAATGCTTTGATGATATACAATAAATTCATTCGTTCATTATCAGGAACATTGACAATAATGTAATCGTCCAAATCTGTAAGATCTTCCGACTCCATTTGAAAAGCTGGCTGAACAGTCAAATCGTATTTTTGGATAATGTCCTGAATAGCATCCAAACTTGCATTTTCTTTTAATTCTAAGAGTAGCTCTCCGTCTTTATCATAGCTAGAGAGGTTGATAGGGCCAACTGCGCCATCTTTTTCAAGCGTTTGCATAAACAAACTTGTATGCATATAGCTAAAATAATATTGATAAGCCAAGAAACTCAATCCAAGCAAAAGCACCAAGAAAAGCGGTTTTTTGGATTTGAAAAAGCTCAAAAAGGATGCAGCAGCGCCAAGTATGACCAAGTCACGGGACAAGCTGAGCCATTTTGCATCCAATGAGGCAGGAGTAGTAAAAAGACCATATAAGTAACAAGCCAATCCAATAAGAAAGGTTAGTACGATGATGGGGCTTATTTTTTTATTTTGAAACAAAAACCATAAGGCGAGTGAGACAAAACTGATAAATAAGCCATTGGTATAAAGCACGCTTATATCTATCATAATATTATATTTTTATCGTTTTTCTTTTCTTCTTTTTCTTGGGCGTTTCGCTAGGTGCATCGGGTTGAGCATCGGGATTGTCTTCATCCCAATTTTCGGGAGCAGGAATGGTTTTAATGTCAAAACCTTCAAATAATTGTTCAAAATCTTGTGGATTAAACTGCTGCATTTGCTGCTCCATCATTTTGAGCATTTGCTCAAATTCTTGTGCAAAATCAACTCCCTGATTGAGGTCAAACAGACCATTCAAATCATCCAATTCTAAGGTGTCAACCATAATATGCATCTGACCGCCCATATCGCCAAAGAGTTTTTCAAACTCTTGCGCCATCTGCTCCATTTCTTGCATCAAATCTTGAGTCGCATCATCATTTTGTGCAAGCAGGACGGAGGAACTGCAAACAAATAGGAATAGGATTATTAAATATTTTTTTAGCATATCAAGATTGTGTTTGCGTATCTA
>JAHDEQ010000142.1 GCA_020628755.1 Saprospiraceae bacterium | reverse complement strand
CACAAAAAACGATGACAAAAACGAAATAAATTAATTTTCTTGAGCTGAACACAACTATATTTTTTACAAAGTTATGGATTTTTAAGTTCTTTGTAGTAAAAATAGAAATACCATGTATTCAAACAACTTATTCAAAGATAAAATTGCCTTAGTCACTGGCGGACGCAGTGGCATTGGCTACGCCATTGCCCAACAGATGCTTCAACTAGGCGCAAAAGTTATAATTTGTTCTCGCAAAGACGAACCCCTTCAAAAAGCAGCCGAGGCATTGAGCGAGTATGGAACTTGCCTTGCCAAATCCTGCGATATTCGTAAAACCGAAGAAATTCAAGCCCTTGCCGAATTTATAAAAACCGAATGCGGACAACTCGATATTTTGGTCAATAATGCAGGCGGACAATTTCCTGCCCTCGCCGAATACATCAACGACAAGGGTTGGAATGCCGTCATCAATAACAACCTCAATGGTACGTTTTACATGACTCGTGAAATGGGGAAATCTTTTTTTATTCCTCAAAAAAGCGGCACAATTGTCAATATTATAGCGGATATACATCGAGGTTTTCCAGGGATGATTCATACAGGCGCAGCCCGTGCAGGAGTCGAAAATTTATCCAAAACCCTTGCCCAAGAATGGAGCGAATTTAATATTCGTATCAATTGTGTAGCGCCTGGTATTATTGAATCTTCGGGTTTGGGAACGTATCCGCCGCCCATTCAAGCGATGTTTGATGAAGCCAAAGAAGATATTCCGATGAAGCGATTTGGTAAAGTCGAGGAAGTAGCCAATGCAGTTTGCTTTTTGGCGAGCCCCTTGTCGGCGTATATCACGGGTATAAGTTTGTATGTGGATGGCGCACAACACCTCAACTACAACAAAATGGGATTGGCCAAAGTCATCCGTTCATTTATGAGTTAATAAACCATGATTTTTTGACTATAAACTTGTTGGGTGGAGTGATTTTTAAAAACTAAAAAGTACAAACCTGCTGTCAATTGACTTAGGTCAATTGGCCGATTTGAATTGATGCTTTTCCTTTGAATCAAACGACCATTGTTAGCTATAATTTGAACTTCATCAAAATCAATATCGGATTGAATAGAAAGCTCTGTATCAACTGGATTTGGATAGAGTAGGATAGTCTCTTTTGAAGTATTATCAACCGATGTTGTCGTCAAAGGAATCATGTTCAAATTTCCATTTTCATCAAAAGGGTTTGACCATTTGGGATTGATAAAGACATCTTTTCCTTTCAAGGTTTTTAGAAAATGTGCCAAACCAATACTCTCGCTCGCTGTCAGATGCAATTGTTGTGGATGGCCATTTGGAACTAAACGTTTGTCAATATTTGGATTGTC
Organism: Saprospiraceae bacterium; assembly: GCA_020628755.1. GTDB lineage: Bacteria > Bacteroidota > Bacteroidia > Chitinophagales > Saprospiraceae > JAHDES01. Next base: position 10,009 of record JAHDEQ010000142.1, on the reverse strand, counting down.
CGTTACATCTGGAATGGAATTATAATGTGCGATAACACCATAAATTTTAGAGATTTCGCCCATTGAGGCATTGTGCATAAATCCCCCAAAAGCGGTATTCGAGTCATCGGTTAAATCTCGTAACGTTGGAACACGTGTGATGGAAAAATCCTTTTCATTGGTCGAGCCAAAAACGCCAACAATTCCATTATTTCCCGATTCGGGGTCAATATCAAATTCGGGCGGATTGTGGCACTGGGCGCAGCCCGCGCCACCTGCGATGCGATGGCCAAAGTCATCAAAAACAGGTTTTTCTAAAAATATTTTCTTACCCAAATTTTCACTTGTACTAAAATTAGTAAAAGGAACAGAATCATTTGCAACTGCTATTCGCCCTTCGTCATATTTGCTATCAAAGGATTGGATGCTTCGCATAAATTGAGCAATGGCTTTTTCGATGCGTTCTTGATTGATTTCGGTATCTCCAAAAGCAAAGGCAAACAATTCTTGATAATAATTTTCGGCCGAAAGGCGATTAAATAGCGAATCCAAACTGGGTTGACCATTTGTACCACTAAATCCCATTTCAATATGGTCTTCGATGGGTTCAAAAATCAGAGCTTCTAAGGTGACAGCACGTTCGTCCCAAAAAAACTTCGTCTCCTCTCCAAAACGTAAATTGATAAGGCGAGGCGAATGTCTAGTCGTTGTACCATTGACACCAAAACTGACAGGCTCAGTATCGCTAAAAGCTGCTTCTTGTTGATGACAAGAGGCACAAGAAATGCTATTATTTACAGATAGTTTTTTGTCGTAAAACAAGACTCGACCAAGCGTCGCACCCTTGTCAGTAATAGGATTTTCGGGCGGCGTATTATCTTTAGTGATGTAAGGAGGAATGACTTGATTGGCGTAGTTTTCCAAACTATTCAAATCAATAATCGAAGGATTGACAATGGGAAAAGTCATAGCCAAAACCAAAATCAAGAGAGGAATACTCAGGAAGAAATTATATTTTTTAAAGATTTTTTTCACGTTCTAGTACAAACAAATTTTGTTTTTCAAAATTAACTAAATATATCCTTAAATTTAGATTTGAAAAGGAAAAGTCATTTTTCTGACAGTATTTTTCAATTTGAAAGTACAGCTTTTCTAAATCTACCTGTCGGTAGCTAGGTTTGCGGGAAGGTTTAAAGAAACGCAAAGTTAGTAAAGCTCTTTCACATAATCTTAGACCAATGAAAGTATGCATTATCGGAGCAGGTTGTTCAGGAATAACAGCCGTTAAAAACCTAGTCGAAGCGGGGATAAAAGATGTAGTGTGTTATGAACAAAATGCTGATGTCGGTGGAAACTGGATTTTTTCGGCTCAACCTTCGCATTCTAGCGTATGCGAAACCACTCACATTATCAGCTCCAAAACGATGTCGGAATATTCGGATTTTCCGATGCCTGAAGATTATCCTGACTATCCTTCACACAAGCAAGTATTGGACTATTTTCGTTCCTATGCCGAGCATTTTGGATTGTATGATTACATCAAATTTAATACAAAAGTAGAGCAAGTTCGCAAGAATGCCGACGAAACTTGGTTGCTTACTTTGGCAGATGGAACGCAGGATACTTTCGACTATTTAATGCTCGCAAATGGTCATCATTCTGTCCCAAGATTGCCCAATTTGGAAGGCAATTTTACAGGAGATTTTATTCATTCTCATGCTTATAAAAACAATAGAGCTTACGAAGGAAAGCGAGTTTTGGTCATTGGTTCGGGCAATTCGGGTTGCGATTGTGCCGTAGAAACAAGTCGAGTAGCCGAGAAAGTTGCGATTAGTATTCGCAATCCCAATTATATTATTCCTAAGTTTTTTTTAGGTAAACCAACAGATACTTTTAATAAGCAATTGCAATATTTTCCTAAATTTTTAACTGGGATTTTACAAAAAATAACCCTGCGTATTCAACTTGGAAAATACGAAGATTATGGGCTGGAAAGCCCAAAATTTGCCGTTACCAAATCGCATCCAACCCTCAATTCGGAGTTGTTATACAAAATTCGTCATGGCAAAGTGCATCCTCGCAAAGGCATCCAAAAAGTAGCAGGTGAAAAAGTCTTTTTTAGCAATGGAATAGTCGAAGAATACGATGCAATCATAGCTGCAACAGGTTATAAAATTGCAACTCCATTTTTTGAAAAAGCCTTTGTTGATTATTCTGAAGCCGACAGAGTTCCTTTGTATCTTCGGATGTTCCATCCTCGACACAAGAACCTGATTTTTATAGGCTTAGTACAACCGCAAGGAGCCGTTTGGCCCTTGAGCGACGCTCAAGCCCGTCTCGCTGCAAAGTACATTAAAGGACAATTCGAGCTACCCGAAAATTTAGAACAACTAGCCGAAAAAGATTCTGATTTTATAGACCAAGAATTTGTCAAAGCCAAACGTCATACCATAGAAGTACATTATTTGCCTTACCTCAAAAAGTTGCAACGACAATTGACTTAAGCTAAAGCTCTGTGCAACTCTGAGAAGCCTCTGTGTTTCTCTGTGATATAGTTTTTGTATTGTAGCAAATCTCCAGAGGCAGCAAATTTTAGTTTCATCGTATCTCAATAGTAGAACAATAATGAAGCTCTCCCACTTTTTCAGTTTTTGAAATAATGACCTAGACAAATAGCTGCACAATAACAGTGAGAGCTAATACCATTATTTTTTTACCTGAAAACTAAAACCGATGATACGATTTATTGTTGTTGTTACATTTCTTTGTTTATACCAAATTACTCAAGCACAAGATTGTCAAGGTATTGTAGATACCATTAGAGTTTGTGCCTTCCAAACGAATATTGAACTTCAAAATGATGGTGGAAATATGGCATGGACTTGTCCCACGCCGACCTCACATCTTGTTTTTGAACAAGATGCAGCAGCTATCACCGTCAACGAATGTGGCGAATTTAGTTTAAGTCATTCTTATACCAATACTACTTTAAATTGTGAGGTCACAGACATTTATGTCTTGCAATTTGATGATCCTTCGGGGCAAGCTATCTCAACAGAGGAAAATTTAAGTGTAAATTATGGCGATCAAGAAACACATGAAGGTGGAGAAGCCGACTGCGAGTCGCCTTCAGAAATAAAGATTGGAGGTGTGCCGCCGCCCATTATTGAATGGGAACAATGCAATAATTACACAAGTTCGACAAGTATTTATTCGGGAGAGGTTATTTTTCCAAATAATCCAAGTCAATGTGTAGTAGATTCTATTGCAATACAAATCAATGGCGATAGCCAAAGTTCATCAAATTGTAGTGGATTTTTACAAAGTGATTTTTATGAGGTTGTAGGAGTGGATTTTGAAGATTTGGTAGCCGCCAATGCCAATTCGGGTTTTAGCGATTGGCTTTCGACGGTTTTGGATGTTCCTACCAATGATTGTGATTTTTTCTCAAGTGCTAACACTAATTTTGAAGTTGATACGATAGTCAATATCTATCAAGATTCTATTCCAATTCGAGTTAGAGGTAATTGGGCGATTATCCAAAATGGAGAACACCTTTTATTGCAAGATACGACTTCTTTGGTGTTTCAAAATGACTCTAACTATGTCTTTTTTATTTATCCAGGGGCAGATTATATTGGCCCCGATTCGCTTAGTTTTGAATTGTTATACGACAATGGAGTTGATACCGTATTCATTCCAGAAAGTCAGAGTTTTGATGTAGAATGGATTGAGTTTTGGGAGTATGAATATTTTACAGTAATTGATACCTTATATCAAACCACAGCTATGGGCTGTGGTGGCTTATCCATCAGTTCTACTGGAGGAGATACACCTCCTGCGCCACCTTCACCTTTTGGACCTATACCTTTAGATTTTCCGAGTGCTTGCGAATGCGAAGAAATCATAGTTTACGAGGATTATGGGATTGCCTGTCCTGACAGCGAGGGTTGTGTTTCGGGTTTTGGTTCTAGTACACTAGGCGAAGTTATTATCCAGTTTGAAAATGGAAGTGACTTTATATGTGGAGGGCCAGGGGCATACCCTTTTACTGCTATTTCTGTCGAAACAGGCTGTACCGAAACGGGAGTTTCGTATATAGAGTCATATTACCCAATTCCAGTATATCCTTATGTCAAAGGCCTTATTACTTGTGCTACGCCTTGTGTTGAAATTGGTATTGAATCATTTGACGGATATGTAGAGGTTTATTGGATACAAAGCAGTGGTCCGTTTTTTGAAACAGGGACTTATATCAGTGTTTGTGAAGCAGGAGTATATGAAGCGCTTGTTTTTGATGATTTTGGTTGTCAAACCATTGTTACTGTTGTAGTGGAAGAAGATATGACTGAACCTTTTGTTGACCTATTAGCCACGATTACAGAAATAACTTGTCAAGAGTGCCCCTTTATTTTCGCTAACACAGATGTTCCTCCAAACTGTGTTTGGATGGACGGAAATAATAATATTATTTCCGAAGGACAAAATATAGAAGTTTGTCAGTCTGGCATCTATGAAGTTGTGGTTGTAAATCAAGATAATGGTTGCACCGCTTCGGCTAGTATAGAAATTCATTTAGATGCTGATATACCTGACGTAATAATTGAAGCCACAAACGAAGTCTTAACTTGCGAAAGTCCTTGTACTGAATTATCAGCACAAACTTCAATTCTTGATCCTATTTATAATTGGAGCGATGGTAGTGATTCTCAAAGTATCAATGTGTGCGAGGCTGGTACCTATTCTGTTAATATAATCAACCCTTCTAATGGTTGTATGGCACAACATTTTATAACGATTGTAGAAGATTTTGTCAATTCCAATTCTGAAATTTTGATAGTAGGTTCTACTTCCTTTTGTTCAGGTTCGAGCACTACTTTACAAGTTGTATTAGACCCAAATACAGAGGAAGAATATTTGGGCTGTTTGTGGAGCAATGGCTCAGATACAGAAGCCATAATTGTTGACCAAGAGGGCTGCTATTCTGTAACGGTGTTTACTCAAAATGCTTGTACTGCTGAGGCTGAAATATGTGTAACAGAAAATTCTATATTGCAACCTACAATTCAAGGTGCTTTAGAAATTTGCGCTGGCTCATCAACAACTCTTGATGCAGGTTCGGGTTTTGAAACTTATTTGTGGAATACAGGTGAAACGACTCAAACAGTAACTATTGATTATACGGCAACTTGTGTCGTTACCGTTACGGATGCGAGTGGATGTACGGGAGAAGCGGCTGTTAATATTATTGTAAATGAAAATCCTAGTCCCCAAATTCTAGGACAAACAGAATTTTGCTCAGACAACAATCCAACTATATCAGTAGAAGGAGATTTTGTTGATTATCAGTGGGCTACAGGCGAAACTACATCAAGTATTTTGGCTTATGATGGAGCTTGTTATGTCACTGTTACCGACGCAAATGCTTGTACAGGAACAGCAACTATAAACCTTACCGAAATTGAGCCTCCTATTTTAGAAGACAACCTATCGTTTACGATAGATTGTAATTCCCCTTTTGTTTATGCCAATGGAAATTTTGATGTCAATTTAACTTACCAATGGATTAGTTCCGATGGTTCTATTGTAAGTACCGAACCAAATCCTCCTTTTGCAAGTTCTGGTGAATTTACTTGTGTGGCAACCAATTCAGTGGGTTGTTCTGCTACTACGATTGTTTCTATCCAAGAAGATACAACTGCTCCTACTATTGAAATTGAACAATCCAATGATTTAGATTGTATCTATGAAAATTCCACCTTGTTTGTCAATAGCGATTTTGATGTTTCTTATGAATGGTTTTTTGAAGGTAATCCAATTGCGAATGAAGCAAGTATTGAGATTGACCAAGCAGGCAGTTACGCTTTACTTGTAACAAATTATTCCAACGGCTGTACTTCCGAAGAGACTATCATTATCGAAAATCAAATCGAAAATATCGAAGTCAATTTAGAAAGTACATCTATTACTTGTACTGAATCGGGAACAGCTTCCGTACAAACAACGGCTGACCTTGCTAATGCAACGATTATTTGGACGGGACCAAATAATTTTACGGCCAACACACCCGATATCCAAGTTACAGCAAGTGGCACTTATCAGGTGATTTTAACAACGGTAACAGGTTGTTCAGGTAATTCAGAAATATTTATTGATGCTGATAATGCTATTCCAACCTTAGAATTGACTTCAAGCTCCAACATAGATTGCCAAACTCCTTTTAGTACCTTGGCGGCAATCAGCAATGCCTCCGACATTGTTTGGTCATTTGATGGATTCGTTATCGGCAATAGCCAATTTCTTGAAATAACACAAGGAGGCATCTATACAGCAGAAGCTACTTTAGAAAATGGATGTACCAATTCGCAAACCATAGAAGTCATCGAAAATACCGAGATTCCAACAGTTGAAGTGTCAGCAGATACCTTGAGTTGTTGCAACTCAGAAGCTCTTTTATTAGGTCTTTCCAATCTTCCCAATACTAGCTTTGAATGGACAGGTCCTAATGGCTTTTCTTCAAACCAAGAAAGTCCGATGGTTTCTATTCCTGGCGATTATACATTGACTGTAGTTGCCGAAAATGGTTGTAGCAATACAACAACTGTAGAAGTAGTGGCAATTATGGACATCGAAGCCTTGAGTGCCAACACAGTTGGCACTTTGACCTGTGCAGAAAGCACTGTACAATTAGATATTATCGAAATGAATGACGTTTCCTATAATTGGACAGGCCCCAATGGTTTTAGCTCAACTCTTGCCAATCCAATGGTTTCAGAAGCAGGATTTTATACTCTTACTGCTATCAACCAATATTGCTGCGAAAGCTCTTTGACCATTGAAGTCCAAGAAAATATCCAAGCACCGACAATATTTGTACCTGACTACGAAATCGCTTGTCAAGAAACAACAATTATAGCCATTCCTGAAAGTAATATGACGAATCTTGATTTTGAATGGTCAAATAATAATACTTTTCAATCCAATGCCGAACAAGCCAGCCTCTCCGAGGCGGGCAGCTACCAACTCATCGTTAGCAATACCGAAAATGGATGTACCAATTCGACCAATTTTGAAGTGAGCCAAGTAGAACCCATCGAAGTTGCTTTCAGTACCGAGGCTTCCTGCGAAGGTACTGAAGCAGGAAGCATTACCCTCGATTTGTTGCAAGGAGGTTCGGGTACTTATACCATAGAATGGTCCAATATTGCTACCAACGAGTTTTCGGTTTCCAACCTCAACCCAGGTTCGTATGAATATTTAATTACAGACTCGGGCGACTGCTTTGAATCAGGAATTTTGGATATTCCAGTCAGTCCTTCTACAGTATTTACCAATATAGAAGAACTTGATATTTGTCCTGACGAACAAGTATTGCTCAATCCTAAAGAAAATTATGACATTCAAGAAACAGCTTTGGTTGAGTGGGACAATGGCTCTAATTCGATAAATCAATTGATAAGCGAAGAAGGTATTTATAGTGTCAGTATTTCGCAAAATTGCGAAATTCAAGTCCATACTTATCAAGTTAACCAAATAGAAGATAAAGCAAGACAATTTTATATACCCGATGCTTTTTCGCCCAACAATGATGGCGTAAATGATACATTTTTAGCTTTTGCAGCAAAAGAAGTCGAACGTTATCAACTCTCTATTTTTGACCGATGGGGCAATCTTTTGTTCCAAAATCAAAACATAGACCAAGGATGGAATGGAATGTTAGAAAATAATACACTTAAAAACGGCATCTTTATTTATCATCTTCAAGCTGATGTTAAAGATTGTAGAGGAGACATTATCTCTGTTGAAAAATATGGAGATGTTACTTTAATCCGTTGATTCAAGAACTTTTGGAGGCAAAACCTTTTGCCTCCGAGTTTTTTATAAACTACTTTCCGTTTTCTTTGTTTCAGATAGAAATAACCTATAAACAATTTGAAACAACTCCTTCATTTTGAAACGCATCAAAAAAAATCCAATTCCGAATGGCTCGTTTTGGTTCATGGTGCAGGCGGAAGTACCCGTACTTGGAAACGACAAACCGAACCGCTAGGCGAAGCCTATAATTTGTTGGTAATAGACCTACCAGGGCATGGCCAAAATGCAGGTCGAACCTTTCAAGAAGACAAATATACCTTTGAATTTGTAGCGCATAAAATCTGGGAAGTGGTTGATCATTTAGGCATTCAAAAAGTTCATTTGGTCGGTATTTCTTTAGGAACAATTTTGTGTTTACAAATGCGAGTTTTGCATCCCAATCGAGTATTATCTATGATAATGCCTGGAGCAATTGTACAGCTCAATCTCAAACTGCGTTTGCTGGCAAGCGTGAGTTTATTCTTTGCGAAAATTATCGGTTATCGCAATTTCTATAATATCAGTGCTTATATTATGATGCCACGAGGCAATCATAAAAAATCAAGAGAGGTTTTTATCAAAGAATCCAAAGCACTTACCGTTGATGAATTTAAAAAATGGACCAATTTATACTATCATCTTAATGCGGCACTCAATCATTTTTTTCAACTCAATTCTGCTGTTCCACATTTGTTAGTGATGGGAAGCCAAGACCATCTTTTTTTGCCTCCAGCCCAAAAATATGCAGACGCTCACCCCAATGCTAATATATCCATTATACCAAAATGTGGCCATGTAGTGAGCATCGAAAAAGCGCAGCAATTCAACGAAATTTGCTTATCTTTCTTAAACGCATTACCACTTCAAAAACAAGTTCCAACCTAAAAAATGTTTCGTTTAGTAACGACGAAAAAATAAGGTGAACAAGTTAGAAATAGAGATTTTGTGCCAAGACAAGGCAAAAAACGCAGACGATGCCTAGCATCGGCGAGTATTTTTAACGAAGTATTGGTGCAAAAGATCATAAGCTAAGTGTTCAAGTTATTATTTTGACGTTACTTAGCTTCTAAGCTAAACGAGGTGGCACAATTTATTCCGTTTAACTTCCAAGCTGCACGAGATGGCACAACTTGTTTCGTTTAGCTTCCAAGCTAAACGAGGGCTTACGAGACAAAGCTTCCAAGCTTTGATTGCGAAAAAAAGTAAAATACATTCATTTTTAAAAAGCCTAAAATTCAGATAATTCAACATTCGCATTACCTTTGTCAAAAAATATTTTTGAGCAAACTAATATGCAAAAACTCACCGCAATCATTCCTTGCCTTAACGAAGAAATCCATCTTCGAGCAGTTTTAGAATCAGTCAAATGGGCGGATGAAATCATGGTCGTAGATTCTTTTAGCACCGACAAGTCCATAGAAATTGCTAAAGAATATACCAATTTTATCATTCAAAGAGAATACGAAAATTCGGCTAGTCAAAAAAATTGGGCTATACCACAAGCCACGCACGAATGGATTTTGCTCGTTGATGCCGACGAACGAGTTACCCCAGAGTTGAAATCCGAAATACAAGAAATTCTTAAAAATCCTCAAAAAGATGCCTATTGGATAGCACGTGAAAATTATTTTATGGACAAACGTGTTCGTCATGTTGTAAAGGGCGATAAAGTCGTTCGTTTATTTAAAAAGTCGTGTCGTTATCAACCATTACACGTTCATTCTAAACTCGACTTGGAGGGACTCCAAGTCGGCTGGCTCAAGGCAAAATTAGAGCATCATACCTTCAAAAGTATAGACCACTTTATGTGGAAAATTAATCGCTATGCTGAATGGTCGGCAAGAGATTATTTGAAAAAAACACCTCGGATTACTTTTTTTCATTTATTGATAAAACCAGGTTTTCGATTTTTTAAACACTATATTTTAGAGCGAGGCTTTTTAGATGGCAAGGTCGGTTTTATCATGAGTTCGGTGCACGCTTGGTCAGTTTTTTTACGATATTGGAAAATGTTAGAAATTAGACGAAATGAAAAAAGTAAAAATTGATTATATTTGTTCATTCCTTATTTGTTAAATTAGTGGACTGATTTACATATCAACCATTTAACTATAAATCACGTGATAAATAAATTCATCAAAAACTTTAAGAAACTCGATCTCCAATCCATTTCTGG
>JAHDEQ010000003.1:49016-54184 GCA_020628755.1 Saprospiraceae bacterium | reverse complement strand
TAACAACTAAAAACTCAACCAAAATGAAAGCAACTGCCTTTTTACGATTTCTTATTTTTATACTGATTACTGTACCTACAATATACCTTGGCGTTTCTTATGCCAAGGGAGAGGATGGTATTCAAAACGTCAAAAACTTAGTCCATGATTTTCCCTCGGAAGAGATTTACCAAAAAATCATAAGTGTTACTTCCTCAACTCAAATTGTCCAAAATCCAGATTCAACTTTTCAAGTCAACAAAAAACAAGATTGCGTTGCTGAGGTTGAGCGAATGACTAAAGAAATCCAAAACCTAAAAATGAAGGTAAAAGAATTGGAAGCAAAGCGATAATTTTTTTTATTCATAAAAAATTAACCTTTTGAATTGGATTCCGTTTATAAAATAACCGAAATTTGCGGCTTCATTAATTTTAATAACCTTCAAACTATATCTGCCCAATGGCAAAAATACTTATCAACGACGGAATTCATCCCAAAGGAAAAGCAATGCTCGAAGCAGCAGGCTTTGAAATCAGTACCGAAAAAGTAGCTCAAGACGATTTACCCAATGAGCTTCCAAAATACGATGTCATTTGTGTACGTAGTGCAACCAAAGTACGCAAAGACCTAATTGACCAATGCCCAAACCTCAAAATCATCGCTCGTGGAGGTGTTGGACTAGACAATATTGATGTAGAATACGCTCGAAGCAAAGGCATCCAAGTCATCAATACACCAGCAGCTTCTTCGGAGTCTGTAGCAGAATTGGCTTTTGCACATATGTTTTCGATTGCACGTTCAGTCTATAAATCCAATCGTCAAATGCCGACCAAAGGCGATACGGAATTTAAAGCCCTTAAAAAATCCTACTCCAAAGGAATGCAACTACGGGGCAAAACTTTAGGAATTATTGGTTTTGGTCGTATTGGTCAAGAGACTGCACGTATTGGTTTGGCTTTGGGTATGAATGTCATGCCTGTTGACTTATACATCGAAAATGCTGAAATCAATATTGACTTATTCCAAAGCGAAACAGTTGGCCTCAATGTCAAAGTTAAAACTGTAGCTTTTGACGATATGTTAGCTCAAGCAGATTTCATTTCTTTGCATTTACCTTTTACAGGAAAACCAGTTTTGAGCAATGCCGAATTTGCTAAAATGAAAGATGGAGTTATCCTTATCAATGCCGCTCGTGGCGGAACTGTCGATGAAGATGCGCTTTTGGCAGCCATGAATTCAGGCAAAGTAGCAGCAGCAGGTTTAGATGTTTTTGAAAACGAACCAAGCCCACGCCGCGAGCTACTAGAGCATCCCAATATTTCGCTAACGCCACATATTGGTGCCTCAACGGGCGAAGCTCAAGAGAATATTGGTGTCGAACTAGCAGAAAAAATCACCGCTTTCTTCAAAGAAAACTTACAACCCGCATAATAATGGCGCAAGATTAGTGGTGCAAACTTCAGTTTGCACAGAATGGGTTAAAGATTTATAGTAAAAAACGCTCGCCTGTCAAGTATCACTTGACAGGCGATTACATTTTATAATCTCTGCGTCACTCCACTAACTCTGTGGTTAATATTTTCAAACCTCCCTCACAATTTGTATTTTGCATGAAAATTTATAAAAAAATCAATTCATGCAAACCATCAAAGGCCCAGCTATCTTTTTAGCACAATTTATAGGAGACAAAGTTCCTTTCAATACACTCGACAACCTCTGTCAATGGGCAGCAGGTTTAGGCTACAAAGCCATCCAAATCCCAACATGGGAAAGCCGACTTATTGACCTCCAAAAAGCAGCACGCAGCAAAACCTACTGCGACGAACTCAAAGGGAAAATTGCTTCTTACGGGTTAGAAATATCAGAATTATCAACCCATTTACAAGGACAATTGGTTGCAGTCAATCCAGCCTATGATTTGATGTTTGACAACTTTGCACCTGAAGAGTGCAAAGGCAATCCAAAGGCTCGCACCAAATGGGCGGTTCAACAACTCAAATGGGCAGCAAAAGCGAGTGCAAATCTAAGCATAGATAGACACGTAACTTTTTCAGGAGCATTGATTTGGCATACGATGTACCCTTGGCCGCAGCGTCCGCAAGGTCTAGTAGAAGCAGGATTCAAAGAACTCGCCAAGCGTTGGTTGCCCATCCTCAAAGAGTTCGACAAAGAAGGAGTTGACTTATGTTATGAGATACATCCAGGCGAAGATTTACACGATGGCATTACATTTGAGCGTTTTCTTAAAGCAACAGGAAATCATAGTCGGGTCAAAATACTTTATGATCCAAGTCATTTTGTATTGCAACAACTCGATTATTTGGCATACATTGATATTTATCACGAATACATCAAAATGTTCCATGTCAAAGATGCCGAATTCAACCCAACGGGGCGTTCGGGTGTTTATGGAGGGTATCAAGATTGGACAGATCGCCCAGGCCGATTTCGCTCACTAGGTGACGGACAAACCGATTTTAAGTCCATATTTAGTAAGCTATCGCAATACGGTTTTGATGGTTGGGCCGTTTTAGAATGGGAATGTTGTATCAAATCACCCGAACAGGGAGCAGCCGAAGGTGCAAAATTCATTCAAGACCACATCATCGAAGTAACGCAAAAAGCCTTCGATGATTTTGCTGGAGCAAAACCAAATGACCAATTGAATAAAAAAATTATAGGAATTTAAATCTTGTGTTTATGTATCTATGTGTTTGTGTGCCGATGAATCGCAAACACGTAAACACACAAACACTTAAACACATTTTATTGATGAAAAAATTACTAATCCTTCTCGTATCGTTTACCATGTTTTATGGTTGTGCCAATAGTCAAGAAGAGCAAAACAGTTCCAAAACTTCAGCAGAACCTGCTAAACAAGAGGTCAAGCAGCAGCCTGCGGCTACTGCCACGCCTAAGAACAACATTCGTCAAAGTCGGACTAATTCTAATGTTATCCGCTCAACCTCTCGACAAAAAGCAGAAGTCAATCAAGTCTTTCCTTACGATATTGATTTGAAAGATGCAGATGGTAAAGTAGTCAATACTTCAAGTTTGCTAAAAGGCGACAAACCTACGATTTTGTTGTTTTGGTTAACGACTTGTTTTCCTTGCAAAATTGAGATGAAAGCCATCAAAGCAAAATATCCACAATGGAAAGAAGAGACCGATTTTCGATTGGTTGCTATTTCGACTGACTTCATGAAAAACGAAGCCGCCTTTCAAAAAATGGCCAAAGAAAAGGGTTGGGAGTGGGAAGTTTACCACGATTTCAACCGAGAGTTTCGCCATGTAATGCCAGGAGCATTAAATGGCTTACCCCAAACTTTTATCGTTGACACCAATGGCGAAGTTGTTTATCACAAACGCAAATACAGCACAGGCGACGAAGATAAATTATATGCCAAAGTCAAAGAGTTAGCTATGAAGTAAATGTTAAAAGGCTTTAGTCCAAAGCCAAGTTTAGCAAAGCTACTTGTTTTCCGCAACTTTAACTGTGGATAACTCGTATTGATGCCGTTCCTAAGCCGAATATTTATTATAAAAAATACGATGACAGCTTATGAAGATTCTTATTTGTGAAGATGAAGAAATTTTATTGACGGCACTTCAATTTCGATTGGGTAAACAAGGCTTTGCTACCCTGATTGCTAAAGATGGCAAGCAAGCCCTCCAACTGATTCAGGATGAAAAACCCGATTTGGTAGTAGCCGATGTGATGATGCCTTATGTCAATGGCTTAGAATTGATTGATTTTGTGCGCAACGATTACAAAAACGATGTTCCCATTGTTGTGATTTCGGCACTCGAAGACGACGAGGTCGTCTTAGAGGCGTTTCGCTTGGGAGCAACGGATTTTATTGCCAAACCGTTTAAACCTATGGAATTGGTTTTGCGCATCCGCAAAATTTTTCAAGACAATCAACAAGTGCCTTCGGCGCAAAGTTTAACATAAGGTTGAGGTTTTGTTTGTAACTTTAAGTTCAAACGCAACGTCTCAAAATGGTAAGACTTTTGTCTTATTAAATTTACACAATATTATATAACGATATAGATGCCTGTATAAAATTGCTTGTATAATAACGGCAACCTTCATAAAATTTAGAAATTATTTACGATTAGGAAATTATTTTTAAATTTTTGGAGGTTTTAAAGGCGATTATTATACCAATTTTTAAGGCTTACTACATTTAATCCCGTTTTTAGACATGAAAGGAATAATACTCGCTGGGGGACTTGGTACCCGACTTTACCCACTCACATTGGCATCGAGCAAACAAATGATGCCCGTTTACGACAAACCGATGATTTACTACCCACTGTCAACGCTTATGACAGCAGGTATTCGAGATATACTCATTATCTCTACGCCTCAAGATTTGCCCAATTTTTGGAAATTATTGGGCGATGGTTCTGAAATAGGTTGCAACATCTCTTACAAAGAACAACATATCCCTAATGGTTTGGCGCAAGCCTTTGTTTTAGGTGAAGAATTTATTGGAAAAGATAGTGCTGCCCTTATTTTAGGAGACAATATCTTTTATGGTGCGGGTGTAAAGGAATTACTTCAAGCGAGTGCTAAACCTAAAGGTGGCATTGTGTTCGCCTACCAAGTAGCCGACCCAGAGCGTTATGGAGTAGTAGAGTTCGATGAAAGTTTCAAAGCATTAACTATAGAGGAAAAACCAGCTAAACCAAAATCAAACTATGCAGTACCTGGTATTTATTTCTATGATAACAGTGTAGTTGATGTAGCTAAGAATCTCAAGCCTAGTCCTCGTGGTGAATACGAAATCACAGATGTCAACAAACATTACCTCGAAAAAGGTAAACTCAAAGTTGGTGTTATGGGACGTGGAGTTGCTTGGCTCGATACAGGAACACACCAATCTTTAATGCAAGCAGGACAATTTATCCAAGTTATCGAAGAACGTCAAGGACTCAAAATTGGTTGTATCGAAGAAACAGCTTGGGAAATGGGCTATATCAACGATACCCAACTCGAAGCTCTTGGACATAAATACATTAAGAGTGGCTACGGTCAATATTTGCTCAACTTACTCAAAAGAGACAAGAGAGTTAGCGTAAAAAAATAGAAAAAGATACTCTTTTAAAAATATACTAAAACCGAAGACTTCAAATAAGTCTTCGGTTTTTTTTATTCTGAATATTAGTAAAGTATCTTTGC
>JAHDEQ010000003.1:44752-48916 GCA_020628755.1 Saprospiraceae bacterium | reverse complement strand
GAACCGATGTCAATGAATTAGGAGAATTTGGTCTTATCGAACATTTGACCAAAGCCTTTCCTCTAGCAAATCCTTCTTCTCAAAAAGGAATTGGAGACGATGCTGCTGTCATTGACAATAAAGATTTTCAAACCGTAGTTTCTACAGACTTGCTTGTAGAAGGCATTCATTTTGACCTCATGTATAGTCCACTCAAACATTTGGGTTATAAATCTATTGTGGTCAATTTGTCAGATATTTATGCGATGAATGCTATTCCGAAACAAGTAACCGTTTCGATTGCTATTTCAAATCGCTTTTCGGTCGAGGCTTTAGAAGAATTGTATGCAGGCATACAATTGGCTTGTGAACGCTATCAAGTAGATTTGGTTGGAGGCGATACGACTTCTTCCCCCAAGGGTTTATATATTTCTGTTACAGCAATCGGGCAAGCCAAAAAAGAGCAACTGGTTTACCGAAGTGGCGCAAAAAAAGGCGATGTACTTTGCGTAACTGGAAGTTTAGGAGCAGCTTATTTAGGATTACAAATCCTAGAAAGAGAAAAACAAATTTACCTTTCCAATCCAGGTGTTCAACCCGATTTAGGTGATAAAAATTATTTGATAGAACGCCAACTCAAACCCGAAGCCCGCAAAGACTTGATTCAAGTCTTTCGTCAAAGCAATATCGTCCCAACATCCATGATTGACGTTTCAGACGGTTTAGCTTCTGAGGTTTTTCACTTGTGCAAACAATCCAATTTGGGTGCTTTCATAGAAGAAAGCGGTGTGCCAATTCATCCTGACGCAGAGATGCAAGCCATCAATTTTGGGCTTGACCCCATCACTTGTGCATTAAGCGGTGGCGAAGATTATGAGTTGTTGTTCACAATTGACCCAAATGATGTAGAAAAAATTAAATATTTGCCCGACATTTATATGATGGGAGAAATGACGGCTGCCGAAGACGGCGTAAAACTCCACACCAAAGGTGGCAATATTCACCCCATCACCGCCCAAGGTTGGCAACATTTTAAAAATTAGTGCCGACGTGTCTATGTGTTTGCGTGCCTATGAACTTCATAAACACGCAAACACATAGACACATAAACACGCAACAGATGTCCAAAAAAAAACAGACCCACAAAAAAGCACCAACTCCTAAAAAGAGTGTCCTTTCGAACCATCCCGCTTGGTTTGTCAATTCTCGTTTGCACAGTGCCATTATTTTCTTGTTTTGCTTTGTCTTATATGCCAATACGATTAACCACGATTTCACACAAGACGATGCCATTGTGATTTACGATAATGAGTTTACGACACAAGGTTTTGCAGGTATTCCAAGTATCATGAAGTACGATACCTTTCGAGGATTTTTCAAGGTAGAGGGCAAAGATAAATTAGTTTCAGGAGGACGTTATCGTCCGCTTACTTTGGTCATGTTTGCGATTGGAGTGGATTTGTTTGGATTAGATTCCAAACCGATGATTGGGCATATTATGAACATCTTTTGGTACGGATTGACTTGCGTGATGCTCTATATTTTATTGTTAAAAATGCTCTCAGGCAAAAAAGAAAATACAAGGGCTTATTTCATCGCCCTTGTAGCCACGCTTATCTTTGCAGCGCACCCTTTACACACCGAAGTCGTTGCTAATATCAAAGGACGAGACGAAATTATTACCTTATTAGGAGCTTTAGCTACAGCTTATTTTAGCCTACGCTCTTGGAAAGAAAAGAAACCTTTACTTAATATCGTAGCAGCAATTATTTTCTTTATTACACTTTTTTCTAAAGAAAATGCCATTACCTTTTTAGGCGTTATTCCCTTGATGTTTTTCTGTTTTACGAAGGCGAGCATCAAAGATATTGCTTTGCGAGTTGCACCTTTGGTCGTAGCGGCGGTTGCCTTTTTAGCGATTCGAGCGTCTGTCATTGGTGGCGGCTTAGGCGAGCCACCAATAGAGTTAATGAACAACCCTTTTGTGAAAATCGAAAATAATCAATACGTTCATTTTTCAGCTTCCGAACGCTTAGGAACAATCTTTTATACCCTTTTAAAATATATTCAGTTATTGGTTTTTCCTCATCCTTTGACACACGACTATTATCCTCGTCATATTGGGATGATGAATATACAAAGTCCAATGTCACTATTGAGTATAATCGCTCACCTAGGAATGTTGGCTTACGCCTTAATTCGTTTGCCGAAAAAAGATGTAATTAGTTTTGGAATACTTTTCTATTTGGGAACGCTTTTTATTGTATCGAACCTGTTGTTCCCTATCGGGACCAACATGGCAGAACGTTTGATGTTTATGCCATCGGTGGGTTTTTGCATCGTAGTAGCCGTTTTGTTATATCGCCTTGCCAAGATGCTCAACAAGCAAAGTTCTACATTGGCGTTTAACAAACTCGTACCTTATCTTGGAGTAGGTGTATTTTTAGCCCTAGCTTTTGGTACAAAAACCGTTTTAAGAAATCCCGTTTGGAAAAATAATTTCACGCTTTTTACTACTGATGCGAAAGTGTCGCTCAATTCAGCTAAACTTCAAAATTCGGTTGGTGGGGAACTCATAGCACAAGCAACCAAAAAAACGCCACCTGATTTGGCAATGATTCAAGAAGCCGTACCACATTTAGAGCAAGCGATAAAAATACATCCCAATTATAAAAATGCTTTTTTGTTGTTAGGCAACGCACATAATTATTTAAAAGACTATAAAAAGTCCATTCAAAATTACGAACAAGCCATTCGTCTCGACCAAAATTATGTCGATGCCATTCAAAACTTAGCCGTATCGTATCGAGACAATAAGCAATTTGATAAAGCGGTAGAGCAACTCCAAAAAGTAAATGCCATCGCACCAGGTAAAATCAATATCAACGAAAATATTGCTTTTACTTACGAAGAGGCGGGCAAGCATTATGGAACTCAAAATCAACACCAACAAGCCCTCAATGCTTTTCAAAAAGCCATGAATTTTGGAACAGACAAAAGTAAATACCTCTATTTCATGGGCTTGGCCTATGGCAACCTCAATAATCCACAAAAAGCCATCGAAACAATGGAACAAGCACTACAAAAAGCCGATAAAAATGAAAACAAAGGCTATATTTTACGTTCATTAGGAGATATTTATAAAACTATAGATCCAGCTAAATCACAACAATATTATCAACAAGCTCAAAACATTCAGAAGTAATTAATGGTGAGGAGTCAGGTGTCAGATTTTTCGCTGTGCGAAAAAGAGGAGTCAGCCTCTAGCTCTTAAAAAGCTGACCCCTCGTTCCGCGAAGCGGAACACCCTGACACCTGACACCTCAAAAAACACATAAAATGACCACAACAGACAATCCCACAATAGAATACAAAAAAGGAAGAATTTCCAAAAAGCAACTCTTGTACTTATACGAGTCCATGCTTCGTCCACGCATGATTGAGGAGAAAATGCTCATCCTTTTGCGACAAGGAAAAATCAGTAAATGGTTTGCAGGTATTGGGCAAGAAGCCATTGCCGTAGGTTGTACGGCCGCTTTGAAAGAAGATGAATTTATCTTTCCAATGCACCGAAATTTAGGTGTCTTTACGACTCGAAAGATTCCTTTAGAACGACTGTTTTGCCAATGGCAAGGCAAGCAATTGGGTTTTACCAATGGCCGTGATCGTTCTTTCCATTTTGGTGCGCCTGAGTACAAAGTGGTCGGTATGATTTCGCATTTGGGGCCTCAATTGTCTTTGGCAAGTGGTGTAGCTTTGGCGCATAAACTCAAAAAAGAAGGTCGAGTTTCCTTAGCTTTTTCAGGAGAGGGAGGCACGAGTGAGGGCGAGTTTCACGAAGCCCTCAACACGGCAGCCGTTTGGCAATTACCCGTGATTTTTGTTATCGAAAACAATGGTTATGGTTTATCCACGCCCGTTGCTGAACAGTTTCGTTGCGAGCATTTAGCTGACCGAGGCAAAGGTTATGGTATGCGTTCTATTATTTTAGATGGCAATAATATTTTAGAAATGTATTCTACCATCAAAAAAGTGGCGGAAGAATTGCGTAAAAATCCAGAACCCGTTCTTATAGAGTGCAAGACTTTCCGAATGCGAGGACATGAGGAGGCTTCGGGAACGAAATACGTTCCTAAAGACTTGATGGACTATTGGGCTACAAAAGATCCCGTCGAAAATTATGAG
>JAHDEQ010000003.1:22686-44652 GCA_020628755.1 Saprospiraceae bacterium | reverse complement strand
AAATCAATGGTCGAAATGCAATTTGCTGATTTTGTGACTTGTGGTTTCAACCAAATTGTAAATAACTTGGCCAAACTCCACTATCGTTGGGGACAAAATGCCGATGTTGTTGTTCGTATGCCTACAGGCGGAGGCGTTGGAGCTGGCCCTTTCCACTCGCAAAGCAATGAAGCTTGGTTTGTACATACACCAGGTTTAAAAGTCCTTTATCCATCCAATCCGCGCGATGCCAAAGGCTTGCTGCTGGCAGCCTTTGAAGACCCCAATCCAGTAATTTACTTTGAGCATAAAGCATTATATCGAAGTATCACGGATGAAGTTCCAGAAGATTATTATACCGTCGAAATCGGAAAAGCAGCCATCGCCCAAGAAGGAAACGAAGTTTCCATCATCACTTACGGAATGGGCGTTCATTGGGCGAAAAAAGTCACCGAAGAAATGGGCATTGATGCCGAAATTCTAGACTTGCGTACTTTGATGCCTTTGGATTATGATGCGATTGCAGCTACTGTTCAAAAAACCAATAAAGTCATCATTTTACATGAAGACACCAAGACAGGAGGTCTTGGTGGCGATTTATCGGCCTATATTTCGGAGCATTTATTTGAGCATTTGGATGGCCCAGTCATGCGCGTAGCGAGTTTGGATACGCCGATTCCATTTGCAATTGATTTAGAAAAACAGTTTTTACCTGTTGAGCGTTTGAAGGCTGCTTTAGAGAAGTTGATTGCTTATTAACGAGTAATGTATTAACTCATAATGCGTAACCGTTTAATGAGTAATTTCTAATGTCAAACAAGAAGAGAAACCCTGATCCTTTAAAGGAAAAGTCATTTCAGTTAGCTGTTAGAATAGTGAAATTGTGTAAGTATCTTAGGGAAATTAAGAAAGAGTTTGTTTTGAGTAAACAAATTCTTAAATCGGGAACAAATCCTGATGCAATGGTGAGAGAAGCAAAGAATGCTGAAAGTGGTGCGGATTTTATTCATAAATTAGCTATCGGTCAAAAAGAGGCAGATGAAACTTTGTATTGGTTAGAATTATTACATGCTACTGATTATATCAATACAACAGAATTTGAATCGCTTCACTTTGATACAACTGAAGTGTTGAAATTGATAAAAAGCTCTATCAAAACAAAAAAGAAGAATCTTGGACTTTTGTAACTTCCGACGTTCTAATTAATAACGATTAACACTTTGATGAGTAATCTATAAGTTGTTACTCGTTAAAAGTTACTCATTACTCGTTATGACATTATGCGTTTAATAAAATTTTTACAAAATTTTTTCAAAGAAGAAGAACCTGATCCGATGAAATATTTGATTGCAGGCTTAGGCAATATTGGTGCTGAATACGACGATACTAGACACAATATCGGGTTTGATATTGTAGATATGCTGGCGCGCGAATTTGATGCCAAGTTTGAAAGTGATAAACTAGGAGCTATAGCTGAATTCAAGCACAAAGGGCGCACCTTTGTGCTGCTCAAACCCTCCACTTACATGAATCGAAGTGGAAAATCCATCCAACATTGGGCGACAAAGAAAAAAATCATTCCCGAAAATCTTTTGGTCATTGTCGATGATATGAATCTCGATTTCGGGAAAGTTCGACTACGAGGTAAAGGTAGCGATGGCGGACACAATGGACTCAAAGACATTCAACAAGTCTTAGGTTCTAACAAGTATGCCCGCTTACGTGTAGGGATTGGCAATAATTTTCCGAGGGGTAAACAAGTTGATTTTGTGCTAGGCAAATGGTCAGACAAAGAAGCCGAGGAACTCCCCGATATTCGCAAACGCTGTACAGAAGCAGTCAAGGCTTTTGGTACGATAGGTCTGAGTCGTGCGATGACAACAGTCAACAAAAGCTAAAAACCTATTCCTTTTTCGGTTTAGGCTCGGCGAAAAATAAGCTCAGAATCCTTGATACTATTGACGATTATTATACTGCTCACGGGGAAAATTGCCTAATTTACCTTAGCGGTAATTTTCCCGTGAATAGTGATGCCGAAGGGGTAAAGCCTTCATATCAATTTCGGTTTTCACCCCGTTCTCGGTATAAGTCATGGAAATACCCAGAGTTCCTGAGTTCCAATTTTTTGCATATAGGGATAGCAGAAGCGAACTTTACAAGGCTTAAAAAAATAGAAGAGCATGAGAAAATCATACGGTAATACTTGGTGGGGCAAGCAATGGCTCAATGCCCTCAATAATATTGATTACTCCAATCGACTACCTAGAGGGCGAACCTATGCCAACAAAGGACTAGCCAAAGACATAGAAATCAACGAAAACAAAATCTCCTCAAAAGTACAAGGCTCACGGCGAACACCCTACAAAGTCAATTTTAGCATTCCAGCTTTTAGTGCAAGCGACAAAGCCAAAATTATCCAAATCGTTACTTCCAACCCTTTGTTTTTATCCAAGTTACTCAACCGTGAGTTGCCTAAAGAACTCATGCAAAAGTGCAGTCAAGCAGGCGTACAATTGTTTCCTCGTTCGTGGGATGACATAGGTGGAGGTTGTTCCTGTCCTGATTGGGCTGTTCCGTGCAAGCATATGGCAGCCGTTTTGTATTTGGTTGCCAATGAAATTGATAAAAACCCATTTATGGTGTTTCAATTGCATCAATTTGACTTGTTCAAGGGCTTGGAAGGTATCGGCTATACGGTAGCAGGGCAAGAAGAAATTTCTATCTTAAAAATCAATGACTTAAAACAAGCCTTCTCTCTAGAAGCCGAAGATTATACTTGGGATGAGGAAATATACCAACAATTGGATTTTTCAAATATTCCTGATTGTAGAGAAAATCTATTGACTATCCTTTCAGAAAAACCTGTTTTTTATCCCAATGGCGATTTTAAAAAATTGCTCGACAGAGCCTACAAAACCATCGCCAAAGCCCTCAGCAAAAAAAAGAAAAAAGAAGCTACTACAAGTCTCTTCAATTTCAATATTGATGCAATTGAAGAAATTGAAATCTTGCTCGACGAAGAAATGGATTTTCTCAAATGTACCCTTCGGGATAGTCGTGGAAAATCAATAGATAGTTTTGATAATGAACAAGCGACAATTGATTTTTTAGAATATTTACCGCTTAGCGAATTTTCAAACTATGCCTCGCATGTCAAGGGTTTGTATATCATTTATCAGTTGGCCAAAAAACTCTTGCAACAATCGGCCGTTTTACCACAGTTGTTGCAAGTAGGAGTCAAGCATTACAGAGTGCGTTGGTTACCTGCTACCCTCAATCCCGTAGTTCGGTCAATCCATGATGGAGTCAATGCCTTAGTGCCACACGATATGCTTTACTATAAGAGTGGTAAGGAAATACAAGAACCCATCGAGCAAGAAAAAACAATGGCCTTATTGTCCGTTTTTATCAATTTCCTGATAAAAACCAACCACAAAATGGAGTATCGTTTTGCCGAACACGAAATAGGACATCTGTTTTTTGGAGGAAGTATTGTACAATTCCAATCGTACGAATCCAAAGGTTATCCTACGGCAATTCAGCTTTGGCTGAACAAATATTTTATGACCGAAAAAGACTTCGTACCTGTCTTGCAAGTTGACGATATGGACGATGGGTTTCAGGTGAGCATAGCCGTCGAAGACAAGAACAAACCCCTTCAAGCTCCCATTTCTCTAAAAGATATTTTAGAGAAAGACATTTACAATACCATGCGCCTCGATATTTTGCGAGACTTGGCTATGTTGTCCGATTATTTTCCTCAAATCAGCAATTTGGTTGCTTCCAAAGGAGAAGAAACACTCTTGTTTAATTCGGAGCAATTTGTAGATGTATTATTTAAAATATTGCCCACCATTCGTTTGTTTGGAATCAAGGTTTTATTACCCAAAGCCTTGCGTAAATTGCTGCGCCCTCAAGTATCTATGATACTGGAGGCAGACGATGAAGATGGCATTGTACAAAAAAACTCTTTGCTCAATCTTGATACAATGTTGAGCTTTGATTGGAAAATAGCAGTGGGCGACCAACTCCTTTCCCAAAAGGAGTTTTTGGATATGGTCAAGCAGTTTTCGGGTATTGTAAAACTTAACGACCAATACATCTTTTTTGATGAAAAAGAAATCCAATCCTTAATTGATAAATTAGAAAATCCACCTGAGCTTAACTCCAATGAGCTGTTGCACATTGCCCTCACCGAAGACTACAAAGGTGCTAGTGTCAAACTCGATAAAAAAACTAGAAAATTAATGGATGACCTCCTCAAAGGTGAAGGAGTGGAGTTACCCAAAGGCTTAAAGGCTACCCTTCGTCCCTATCAACTGAGTGGTTACGAATGGATGTACAAAAATTCAAGGATTGGTTTCGGCAGCCTCATTGCTGACGATATGGGTTTGGGCAAGACTTTACAAGTCATTACCACTTTATTAAAATTAAAAGAAGATGGCGAACTCGACAAGCAAAAAGCCCTGGTCGTCGTGCCGACTACCTTGCTGACCAACTGGCAAAAAGAAATCCGAAAGTTTGCACCCGATTTGCGTACACATATTTATCATGGAAGCAATCGCCAACTCGAACCCATCAAAGAAGCAGATGTTCTCATCACAACTTATGGCGTAGTGCGCAGTGAAACCAGCAAATTACAAAAACAAAAATGGTTGGTCATTGCTATTGATGAAGCTCAAAATATTAAAAACCCTACAACGGCTCAAACCAAAGCCGTCAAAAAAATAAAAGCTCCTATCAAGATTGCCATGAGTGGTACGCCCGTCGAAAACCGTTTGAGTGAATATTGGAGTATTTTTGATTTTTCTAACAAAGGTTACTTAGGGACATTGACCAAGTTTAAGGACAATTATGCCCGACCAATTGAGTTGGAACGTGACCAAACACAATTGGATAAATTTCGTAAAATTACTGAACCTTTTATCTTGCGAAGACTCAAATCGGATAAATCTATTATCAAAGATTTGCCTGATAAAATCGAGAAAAATCAGTTTTGTAAATTGACTCCTGAGCAAACGGCAATTTATCAAAATGTGATTGATACCACCATGCAAACCATCGAGCAAGCCGAAGGCATTGCTCGGCGCGGCCTCATTTTGAAACTCATTACAGCACTCAAACAAATTTGTAATCATCCTCGACATTTTCTTAAAAAAGGAGACAAATCTCCAGCTATTTCGGGCAAGTGCAAAATGCTCTTTGAACTGATGCAACCCATCCTAGACAATGGCGAAAAGACGCTTATTTTTACCCAATACCAAGAAATGGGAAATTTGTTAGTCGAATTATTAGAAGAAGAATTTGACCTGCAAATTCCTTTTTTGCATGGAGGAGTTAGCCGCAAAGGTAGGGATGAAATGGTAGAAGATTTTCAAAATAATCGAGCCACACGAGTCATGATTTTGTCGCTAAAGGCAGGTGGTACAGGACTCAACTTGACGAAGGCAAGCAATGTGATTCACTACGATTTGTGGTGGAATCCAGCCGTTGAGGCACAAGCGACCGACCGAGCTTATCGTATTGGACAACAAAACAATGTGATGGTGCATCGTTTTATCACACAATCTACTTTTGAAGAAAAAATCAATCAACTTTTACAAGACAAAAAAGACCTCGCCAACCTCACGGTCTCGACAGGCGAAAAATGGATAGGCGAACTGTCCAATAAAGAACTCAAAGCATTGGTAAAACTAGAATAGCTCAAAAAGAAAAACCTCTTCAATACACATTGAAGAGGTTTTTCTTTTTGGGGTAAAGGAAGAAAATTCTTATTTGAACATATCTTCTTTTCCAAAATCTTGTACTAACATGTAGTAAAACATAGCACGGTACTTGTTGCGATTGCTTTTACCAAATTTATCTACAACTTTAGCAATAGCTGCATCTAATTTGTCATCATCAGCCAAACCTAATTTCTTGATAAGGAAATTATTTTTTACACGGTCAAGCTCTGTTTGGTCAGAAGAAGAAACTTTACTTGCATCAGCTTTGTAGATAGATGGACCGCAAGCCTTAGTTACGCTTTTCAACAAATCAGCATCAACTTTTACGCCCAATTTGTCAAACTCTTTTGTGTATGTCTCAAGTGCTTCTTGAAATTTACTCATGGTTTTACGAATTTTTTATTTTACAAAATTTATTTTAAATAAAATCCTTTTTGAGGATTTTCGATATTGAGACGTATCAGATATTATTTTGATACGTTTTCGCCCCAAAAGTAGTATCTTATTTTGACAAAAAATAAGAAAAGAAAACTAAAATTAATTTTTAACCTTCCGTTTGATTTAAAATCAATTCTTTACCTTTTGCGATGGCAGCATCTAAGCCACTTGCATCGCTACCTCCTGCCGTTGCAAAAAAGGCTTGGCCACCGCCGCCGCCACGTATTTCTTTGGCGAGTTCTCGTATCATATTGCCAGCGTGTAAGGTCTTATTTTCAGTCAAGTTTTTACTAATCGTCACCATCAATTGAGGTTTACCTTTGATTTCTGCCCCAAAAACAATAACTGCATTGCCCAAAGTTTCTTCTAATTGATAAGCCAGTGTTTTTATAGAATTGCTATCGCTCAAAGGCAATTTTGCACCTACGAATTTTACGCCGTTGATATCAACCGCATTATTTTTAAGGTCAGATTGAAGTGCGTTGGCTTGGGCAATTTGCAATTGCTCCAAAGCTTTTTTGAGCGTCTTGTTTTCGTCTTGCAAATCACTTACATTTTTGACCAAATTCGTCGCATTTTTAAACAAGCCTCGTACTTCATTTAGCTCACCCAATTCCTTATTCAAATAGGTTTCTGCATGGTCGGCCGTTACTGCTTCGATACGACGCACACCCGCAGCAACTCCTGATTCAGCAAGGATTTTGAACACACCAATTTTACCAGTTGAGTCAATATGTGTGCCTCCGCACAACTCGCGCGAGAAGTTTTTATCAAAGGTTATCATACGAACAAAATCGCCGTATTTTTCGCCAAAAAGCATCATTGCGCCAGCGTTTTTAGCTTCTTCTATTGGCATATTTCTGTCTTCTTCGAGTGCAATGTTTTCTCTAATTTTTTGATTGACAATTTGTTCAATTTGAGCGACTTCTTCATCGCTTACTTTTTGAAAATGTGAAAAGTCAAAACGCAATTTTTTATCGTCCACAGCCTGTCCTTTTTGAAGGGCAGACGTACCCAAAACTTGATGCAGTGCTGCGTGCATTAAGTGAACGGCCGTATGGTTTTTAGCTGTTGCTATACGTTTTGGAGCATTGACTTCTGCTTTTACAGTTGCCTCAAAATTGGTAGGTAATTTTTTGACAACATGAATGGTCAAATCATTTTCTTTTTGGGTGTCAAGCACCGAAATTTTCTCGTCTCCAAAGCACAACAAGCCGCTATCGCCAGCTTGTCCACCGCTCTCTGCATAGAAAGGCGTTTTGTCTAATACGATCTGAAAAGCATTGCCTTTTTTTGTCTTAACTGTTCGATATTTTAGGACTTTTGCATCCGTTACAACTAAATCATCATAACCCACAAATTGAACTTCTCCATCATTTAAAGTTGTCCAATCGCCCACTTCCTTTTTAGCATCGCTTCGGCCTCGTTCTTTTTGGGCTTGTAGAGCTTTGTCAAATCCTTTTTCATCTACTGACCAACCTTTTTCTTCGGCCATCAGACGAGTCAAATCAATCGGAAAACCATAAGTATCATACAGTTCAAAAGCATCTTGACCATTAATTGTATCATTGTTTGCTTTTAAAGAAGCAAAGCGTTTGAGTCCTTTTTCGAGGGTATTCAAAAACGTTGTTTCTTCTCCTTTTATGGTATTGGCAATTTGTTGAGCCTGTGCTTTTAGTTCTGGAAAAACATCATCAAACTGCTCGCTCAACATCGGAATCAAGGTATGTAAAAAGGGTTCTTTGATATCCAAAAACGAATAATAATAGCGCACTGCACGACGCAAAATACGACGCACGACATAACCTGCGCCTGTATTGCTCGGCGATTGACCATCAGCTATCGTAAAAGCGACTGCTCGAATATGGTCAGCCACAACACGCATCGCAGTGTCAACTTTAGCTTCTTCGGCAAACGAACCTGTATATTTTTTGCCCGATATTTTTTCGATATATTCAATAGTAGGAGAAAAGACATCCGTGTCATAAGTATTGTCTTTGTCTTGTAAGACGATACAGAGACGCTCAAATCCCATACCCGTATCAACGTGTTTTTCGGGCAATTGCTCCAAACTTTTATCGGCTTTACGATTGAATTGGATAAATACCAAATTCCAAATCTCAATTACGCCCGAATTGTCCACATTGACCAATTTTGCGCCATCCACTTTTTGCCGTTCTTCGTCGGAACGTAAATCAATATGAATTTCCGAGCAGGGCCCGCAGGGGCCTGTGTCGCCCATTTCCCAAAAGTTGTCTTTTTTGTCAAAGTACAAAATACGGTCTTCGGGAAGCCATTCTTTCCAAAAGCCTTTTGCCTCTTCATCAGGTTCGAGTCCTTCGGAAGTTTCACCTCCAAACACAGATGCGTACAAACGGTCTTTGGGCATTTTATAAACTTCGGTCAACAATTCCCAAGCCCAATCAATCGCTTCTTTTTTGAAATAATTGCCAAAAGACCAGTTGCCCAACATTTCAAACATGGTGTGGTGTGTACCATCACGTCCTACCTCTTCGAGGTCATTGTGCTTACCCGAAACACGCAAACATTTTTGCGTGTCGGCGATTCGACGAACATCGGGTACTTGATTACCCAAGAAAAAATCTTTGAATTGATTCATACCTGCATTGGTAAACATAAGGGTAGGGTCGTCTTTGTTTACAATGGGTGCAGAAGCTACAATTTTATGCTCTTTAGAGGCAAAAAAATCTAAAAACTGTTGTCGAATTTCCTTAGAAGTCATGACTTATATGGTTATATAAATTTAAAATTTGAAGGCACAAAAGTACGAAACTTTTATGTGCATAAAAAGACTTGTAAACTGTTCACGGGATAAATTTCTGAATTTACCCTAAGGGTAATTTTCCTGTGAATAGCGATGTCGAAGGGGTAAAACCTTAATTTTATTTTCGGTTTTTTACCTCGTTCTCGGTATATCTCTTAACCCCAAAATCAAAGAAAGGGTTCAATAAATCCTTTTTACTGCGCTCCAAAAATGCGTTGAATACCTACTCCAAACTGATATAAATTTGTACCAGATAAATTACTGCCAGCCATAGTAGGTTTATAATAACTTGCTTCAATCATTCCCCGTAGGTTGTTATTGAATTGCCGTTGATAGCCTAAACTTGCACCCCAAAAGTAACTATTGGTATCGTCACTAACAGATTGAAAAACCATACGAGGTGTAGCATAAAGAGCATCAGAAGTATTCGGATGAATAGAGAAATACAAGGGTAAGTGAACTCGATAAACAAAAACATCATTGACATTGGTCGCTTGCAATTCCATTCCTGCTCCGATTGCGGCAGCAAATTTGCTATCGCTATTTCCTGCATATTGATATTTTGCATCCAATAATAAGTTGATACTAGAAGACAATCTTGCACCAAAATCGAGTTTATTACCTACACCAAATCGAGACGAAATTTCTACATGAGGCACAACACCCACACCAATATCGCTTGTAGATATGGCTTCATTAACACCATAGCCAATTGCTGCTACACCTAAACTACTTTGCTTTTTAGGGAGCACTTTAGCGGTTTGGAAACTGCCCAATTGAGCGCAGTTGCAAAATAGGGAGCACATCAATAAGATTATAAAAGTCAAAAGAGTATTTGATTTTTTCATAATTGTAAAGGATAAGTTGTAGGAGTTTTGTTAAAGAAGTTGGTTGTTTTGCATTTAAGGTTATTATGGATGAATAATGCCCTAAATAGACCGAAAGCTAAATAATTGTGGAAAAATAATGTGTTAAAATTTTGATTTTTCAGTATTTGACTATTAAATTTGGCGTCGTTTTGTGTTTAGGTAGGAGTTTTGTTGAGAAAAAAGACTCTTTAATCGTAATTAAGTGCAAGATTCCTAGATACAAACAGAAGGGATTACTACATGCAATTAAGAAACTCTAGCAAATTTACTATGTAATTTTGTGCAGTAATTTGTACAAGACAAATAGGTGTTTTGAGCCTATAGTTGACTAAAAGAAGTATGGCTACAGGATTTGCAAAATATCTAATCAAAAGGAGGGAGTTGTCTTTTTGCGTAAATTAAATTTTCTTTATGAGAAAAGATTTATTCTACTACAATAAACAAACGCTCCGTTATGAAAAGCTAGTAGAACCACTCAAACTAAAGGTATTAAAAATTACTGGATATACGTTGGGTATTTTATCGCTTGCAGTTGTTTTTGCGGTTTTAATATTCAATTTTTATCCTTCTCCAAAAGAGGAAGCCTTACAGAGAGAGTTACAGCAGATGGAGCTACATTACATGACTCTCAGCGATGAAGTTGATAAAATGAGCAAAGTGCTCAACAACGTTCAGGAACGTGATGCTGGAGTACATCGAATGTTATTCGGAATGGAGCCAATAGATGAAGCCGTTTGGAATGGTGGTGTAGGGGGCTCTGAAAAATATGATTTTTTAACGAAGTTTAAAAATTCAGGCGCACTCTTATTATCCACTACCGAAAAAGCCGATAAGCTAAAATTACAATTGACTACTCAATCTATATCATTAGATGAGATAGAAGAACAAGCCGCACAAAAGGAAGAAATGCTAGCTTGCATTCCTGCTATCAAACCTGTGCGTGAAGACAAACTTAAACGAAGTATCCGTGCTTTGTCTGGCTTTGGTATGCGTTTACATCCGATTCATAAGATTCGTAAGATGCACGCAGGTATAGATTTTACTGCTCCAACTGGTACAGCTATACAAGCTACTGGAAATGGAAAGGTAGTAAAAGTACAGCACAAGCGCACAGGATATGGAACGCACATTGTAATTGATCATGGTTTTGGGTACAAAACCTTGTATGCACATCTTTCTTCTGCTAGTGTTAAGGTAGGGCAAACGATAAAACGTGGCGAAACGATTGGTAAAGTTGGAAATACAGGTACTTCTACAGCTCCTCACTTACATTATGAGGTGCATCATTTAGATAAAAAAGTCAATCCAATTCACTATTGTTTGGATGGTTTATCTCCTGAAGAATATCAGACATTAGCTAATATGGCTTCTACAAGTAACCAATCATTTGATTAGTTTTTTTTGAATGATAAAGACAAGACAAACAAAAAAAGGTCGCTGCATTTGCAGCGACCTTTTTTTGTTATGGTTTCTTAATATTAATAAGACCACTTCAAAGAATGATAGAGTTGGTTTTCAACACCTCTAACTTCTACTTCAAAAGCCACAGGACTTTGTTCCCAATCAATATTTAGTACCGCAAAATTCTTCTCTATAACTTTTTCACCTACTCTATATTGATTAGGTTCTTTACGGTCAACAGGCCAACCATGCGTCATACCACTTGCTGTAATTTCCTTTATAGGATTCTTATAACCATCAATTGTTATTTCTGAAACTTCCGCCATGTGTCTATCACCTGAAAGCAAAATGGGATTGGAAGGACAGATTTTAGTTAATAAGTTTAAAAGACGTTGTCGCTCTTTCGGAAAATTCCCCCATTTTTCATATTCATGTTGAGTAGGGATTATTTGGATTCCTGATGCAATAATATGAACATCTGCTTTACTTTCTGTAAGAATTTTTTCGAGCCATGTCCATTGCGATTCGCCCAAAATAGTACCAGTCTCATTAGGTTTATAACGTTGCCCACTATCTTTGGGTGCTGGCTGCAGAATATCTCTAAAGTAGCGAGCATCCAATAAAATCACACGTACTCGTTTGCCACGTGGTCCAAAGGTGTAAGTTTGGTAAGCACCAGAACGTCTCCAAGCAGGCGATTCTTTGGGTACTTCCAAAAAATCAAATAATAACTCCTTACTTCTTGCTTTGGCAGGATACGTTTTGCAACCATCATTGACACCAAAATCATGGTCATCCCAAATTCCCACAACTGGGCATTTGGAACGAAAAAAGCGATAGGCTGAAGCTACTTTTAAGCGTTGATATTTAGCCGACATGACACGCATATCTTCGGTGTCGCCATATATATTGTCTCCTAACCAAATCCAAAGGTCGGGTTGGTTTTTCAGAATGGAAGGCCAAATGACTTGTTTTTTTGCTTGATTATTGCACGAGCCAAAAGCAATTGTTTGTAATGTTTTATTGGGATTGAGTGGAACAGGACGTTCAATTTTGGATTGTGCAAAACTCGAAATACACCCCAAAAAGCAAAGCCACAGCACCAATTTTTTTTTGAATAGACTATTTATAAACATAGAAATGACGTTTTTATAGAAAACCAAAGATAAAATTTAAGCTACCAAAAGAGCAATCTATAGCATAGATTTCATTTTTTTAAGAAAATTTCAAAAAAAAATGATTATCTCAATTTAAAACTCGTGGAATTTGATTAAGAACAATAATATGAATACATAAGATATTTGAAATAAAAAATTGAATTTATATTTTTAATGAAATTATATTTTGAATATTTTTTTATTTAGGCTCGACAATATATTGGCAATAATAAATATACAACTTTTGGGTATTGCCCCTTATTGATTTTCTACTTAATATTGTGGTATCACTTTTGATAAGTAGTTAAAAAAAACTTTATTCAGAATTATGAACTTTAATACACACATAGCAAATTCAATCAACAACATTACTTGTTGTTGCTGCTGTTGTTGTATTAGAATTTTATGACTCTGATTTTTCATTTGTATATATTTTTGCAAGTAAAAGCCTTTTCAGAGTAATGTTCTGAAAAGGCTTTTTCAATTTTAGAATTTAATAATAATGCTAAATACTCGATTTCCTATGATGTGCTGTTGTTGTTGTTGCATGATTCCTCGAATCACCTGCAAGGTCTATTGAGTATGTCTAAGTAATAGATAATAAATTCTCAAAACGCCCTTTCAGGTAATTTCTGAAAGGGCGTTTTTTTTTGAATTAGAATCTGATTTTAAAATATATTAAAAAATAACTTTTATGAGCCGCGAATTAGACTTGAACAATATTTCGGATGTCGTTGCCAAAGACATTATAGAATTGCAACGTCGCATCACTGATTTCAAATCAGGTACAGAAGATGAAGAACGTTTTAAGCATTATCGTCTTACAAGAGGAGTCTATGGACAACGTCAATTTGGGGTTCATATGTTTCGTACCAAAATTCCTTATGGAAAATTGACAACGGAACAATTAATTCGTTTGGCGGATGTTTCCGAAAAATATACCAATGGCAACCTACACATCACAACGCGTCAAAACATTCAGATGCACTATGTCAAATTGGACGATTCGCCAAAAGTATGGACTGACCTTGCCGAAGTGGGCGTTACCGCACGCGAAGCTTGCGGCAACACGGTTCGCAATATAACGGCTTCCCCAAATGCAGGCATTGATCCTGACGAATTGTTCGACGTTACACCTTATGTTCATGCAACTTTCGAGTATTTTTTACGCAATCCAATTTGTCAAGATATGGGGCGTAAAATCAAAATTGCATTTTCCTCTTCTGACCAAGATTCGGCTTATACTTATTTTCATGATTTTGGATTTATTCCTCGTATTCAAACCGTCAATAATGAAGAAAAAAGAGGGTTCAAAGTCGTGGTTGGCGGTGGCTTAGGCGCACAATCTATTGTAGCGCATACAGCGTATGAGTTTTTGGAAGAAGACCAAATTATTCCATTTATGGAAGCGGCAATTCGAGTGTTTGACCGTCATGGCGAACGTGAAAAACGCTTCAAAGCTCGTATGAAATTTTTAGTCAAAAAATTGGGTTTCGAGGCTTTTATGGAATTAGTTGAAGAAGAAAGAATTGCCATCAAAAATAAATCTGTTACTATAGACCGAAATTTGGTACAAGAGGCTATCCCAACAACAATAACTCAGTTTGAAACTCCCATCGATTTAGACCAAGATAAATTCCAAACTTGGCAAAAAGCCAATGTTTACGAACAAAAACAAAAGGGATTTTATGCAGTACAAGTTCGTATTCCTTTGGGTGATATTCAAGCAGAAAAGGCACGCCAATTTGCAGCAATTATCAAAAAATATGCAGCCGATGATTTACGCTTGACGGTCAATCAAGGAGTCCTTTTACGTCATGTTCGCAAAGATGGTTTAAAGGGATTGTATCATGAACTTAACAAAATTGGATTAGCTGAACCAGGCTTTGATAGCCTTGCTGACATCACGGCTTGCCCAGGAACCGATACTTGTGCTTTGGGTGTAACCAATAGTACAGGGCTTGCTCTTAAATTGGAAGAAGTTATTCGCGATGAATATCCACATTTGGTAGATGAGTCGAATATAAAAATCAAAATTAGTGGTTGTATGAATGCTTGCGGCCAGCACATGGCAGCCAACATTGGCTTCCATGGCAGCTCTATCAAAAAACGACCTTTGGTAATTCCAGCAATGCAGATTGTTTTAGGAGGAGGAGTTGACCCCGAAGGTAAAGGATTTATTGCTGACCGAGTTATCAAACTCCCAACTAAACAAATCCCTCAAGCACTTCGCCTTTTATTGGATGAGTATGAAGCTAAAAGTAATGAAGGCGAGTACTTCAATGATTTTTATCAACGGAAGGGTAAAATCTATTTTTACGATTTACTCAAACCATTGGCAGATATAGATTTATTGGATGAAACGGGCTTTTTTGATTGGGGACAAGACCATGCTTACCGTCAAGAAATTGGAGTAGGAGAGTGTGCAGGAGTGGCACTCGATATGGTCGGAACTATTATTAACGATGCCAAAGAAAAGGTCCAATTGGCAAGTGAGGCACTTGCCAATCACGCTTATGCCGACAGCATTTACCAATCGTATGCCGCAATGGTCATCGGGGCAAAAGCCTTACTACTCAGTAAAGATGTCAAATGTAATACCCACAAAGGCATTATCAACGATTTTCAAACTCACTACATCGAAACCAACGATTTCAAATTAGAATCAGATTTTCCAACACTTGTTTTACAAATCAAGCAAAATGAACCTTCCGAAAATTTTGCAAGCCAATATTGGGAGCAAGCCGCTTCTTTCTTCCAGCAAGTCCTGAAAGTGCGAGAAGCCCAACTCAGAGGAGGCGACGACAAACAAGTAATCGGAAATTATTATAAAGCATAAAATTGAGTGTTGATGTGTTTATGTGTTTGTGTGTCTATGAATAACACAAACACATAAACACGCAAACACACACGAACATAAATACATTTTCTCATGGCAAAAATATCTATAGTAGGAGCAGGGCCAGGCGACCCAGAATTGTTGACCATTAAGGCTTTTAAAGCAATTCAATCGGCAGATGTTATTTTATACGATGCATTGGTCAATCCAGAAATATTAAAATATGCACCTGAAAAAGCATTGCGTATTTATGTTGGAAAACGAGCCAATAATCATCGCTTTTCGCAAGAAGAAATCAACATGATGTTGGTGCAATATGCGTACTCTCATGGTCACGTGGTACGCCTCAAAGGAGGCGACCCCTTCGTTTTTGGGCGAGGTCACGAAGAACTAACCTTTGCAGAAGCCTTTGTAATTGAAACTGAAATCATTCCTGGTATTTCGAGTTGTATTTCTGTACCTGAATTACAAAAAGTTCCACTTACAAGACGTGGAATAAACGAAAGTTTTTGGGTGCTAACAGGTACAACCAAATCAGGAGAATTATCAAAAGATATTGCCATTGCGGCACAGTCTTCAGCTACGGCGGTCATCCTTATGGGCATGCGCAAAATTCGAGAAATCACAGCGCTTTTTGCTCAACATGGAAAAACTGACACACCAGTTTTGGTTATTCAAAATGGTTCTCGTGAAAACGAAAAAGCTCTACTCGGCACAGTCGAAACCATCGCTGCCAAAGTCGAGGCTTGCCAACTCGGCACACCAGGTATTATTGTCATCGGCGATGTAGTTGCCCTACATCCAGAATTGAATAAAATTGAAAAAATGTATCTAGGTGTCTAAGTGTTTGTGTGTTTATGAGAGAATGTTTACATAAACACGCAAACACATAGATACGCAAACACAAAAAATATGAATCCATTATATCCAATATTTTTAAAACTCCACCAACTCGATATGCTTATCGTGGGTGCAGGAGAAGTCGGTACCGAGAAGTTACATTTTATACTCAAAAGCAGTCCCGACGCAAAAATCACAGTTGTTGCAACTTGGATGTCCGATACTTTCCAAGAATTACTGGACAAACATCCCAACCATAAAGTGACCTTTGTGAAACGAGCATTTCAAGAAAGCGATGTGGAAGGACATCAATTGATTATTGCAGCGACTGACATTACAGAAGTCAATCATCAAGTTCATAGAGCTGCTAAAGCACAAGGCAAATTGGTCAATGTAGCCGACACACCTGATTTATGTGATTTCTATTTGGGCTCAATAGTGACTCGTGGAGACTTGAAAGTAGCCATTTCCACCAATGGGAAATCGCCCACATTTGCCAAGCGATTCAGGCAAGTACTTGAAGAAGTACTGCCAAATGATACGCACGATTTACTAGCCAATTTAAAAGTAATTCGAGACAAACTCACAGGCAATTTTACCGAAAAGGTAAAAGCCCTCAATGAAATAACCTCCACCTTAGTCGAAAAAAATAATTGATTTATTGCAGAAAAAATCTGTGTGAATCGGTGAAATTTGTGGTGAATAAATTACAAGAAAAAAATTATGATCAAACAAAGTGGTGAAGGTAGAAATCAGCAAAATATTAAGTCTTTATCCTATCGGATAGAAGACTTAAACAAGATATTTACTCCGCTGACTTTCAAAGAACGAATAGAATTATTGTATCAATATTTCTCAGAAGACGAAGTGTTATTCACTTCATCTTTTGGGACTAAATCAGTTTTCCTAATTGATTTAATAAAAAACATTCATCCAACCCAAAAAGTCCATTTTATCAATACGACGTATCATTTTCAAGAAACATTGGACTACAAAAAATTGCTAACCGAAAAGTATGATTTAGAAATTATTGAAGTCTTGCCGCATCCCCAACAAAACGAAATGACGACCGAAGAAAAATGGTGGCAAGACCATCCTCGTATGTGTTGTACCATCAACAAAATTGCACCTATTGAGCCTATTGTTGCCAAGCATAAAGTTTGGATTTCGGGATTGATGGCTTATCAAACTGATTTTCGTTCTCGATTACGAACCTTTGAAAAACAAGGAGATATACTCAAATTTCATCCTTTGGTAGATATTGATGAAGGGGAGTTTTTGCACTATATAGAACTTAATAAATTGCCAAAACATCCACTCAAAGCCGCAGGTTACGATTCTATCGGCTGCTCACATTGCACCCAAAAAGGACAAGGACGCTCAGGACGTTGGCAAGGTACAGGCAAAACAGAATGCGGACTACATCCTAGTTATTATAATAAAAAGTAAATTTTGTGTTTGCGTATCTATGTGTTTGCGTCTCGACGTACATAAACACATAAACACACAAACACCTAAACACAAATAAAATGATTAAAACAGATATTCTAATTATTGGAGCTGGTCCTTGCGGACTATTTACTGTCTTTGAAGCAGGATTGTTGAAATTGCGTTGCCATTTGGTGGACTCCTTGCCGCAGGCAGGAGGACAATTGAGCGAAATTTATCCGAAGAAACCCATTTATGATATTCCAGGTTTTCCTTCGATTTTGGCAGGCGACTTGGTTACAAATTTGATGGAGCAAATAGCACCATTTAATCCAGGATTTACCTTCGGTGAACGTGCGGAGCAAATCGAACGCTTAGAAGATAATTCGTTTAAATTGACAACAAGCAAAGGAACGGAAATCAACGCACCTGTTATTGCAATTGCAGGAGGTTTGGGTTGTTTTGAACCACGAAAGCCACCTATCGAAAACATAGCTCGCTTTGAAGACCGAGGAGTGGACTATATTATCAAAGACCCCGAAGTTTATCGTGATAAGCGAGTTGTACTAGCAGGTGGTGGTGATTCAGCTTTGGATTGGACAATCTTTTTGGCTGATGTTGCCGATGAAGTCATGTTGATACATCGTCGCAATTCGTTTAGAGGAGCTTTAGATTCTGTTGAGAAAGTGATGGACTTGGCGCATGCAGGTCGTGTGAATCTAGTCACTGAAGCACAAGCTATAGGACTTAAAGGTAATGGCAAATTGACCGATGTTGTAATCAAGCATAAACAAAAGGGTGAATTTGTACAATCTACCGACCATTTTGTACCCTTATTTGGGCTTTCGCCAAAATTAGGACCAATTGCGGATTGGGGATTGACCATCAACAAAAATGCGATTGAAGTAGATACCTTAGATTATAGTACCAATGTGGAAGGAATTTATGCTATAGGTGATATTAATACTTATCCTGGGAAGTTGAAGTTAATCTTATGTGGCTTCCACGAAGCCACATTGATGGTACAATCGGCTTTTAAATACATTTATCCAGATAAAAAATTGAGTTTTAAATACACTACGGTCAATGGAGTAGAAGGATTTTAGAGGTAAAAACTTATAACGTTTTTAAGGGGTGAGATTTGCTGAAAAGGGCAAATCTCACCCCTTTTTTGTGAAGAAAAATGAATAATTGTGATCCAGCTTCGATGTCTCCACTTAACGTGTTTTCTACACTTATTAACAAAATAGGAATAGCAAAAAAATCAAAAAAGCTAAAAACACTCCATATTAAAAAAAAGACTAAAATATTCTATACCCTTTAGACGGTATATTTGTGTGACTATGTAAGAATATAGTTATAACAATTTGTTTTTGTGTTTTTTTGCAGTAATTTTAATTGCTTTTTCCCCTCCATACGAATCTAAATCTCATAGAACAATACAATAGTACTGATATAGTAAATATTGAAAGAATGGGAATATGTATTTGCCAAACCTATAGAAAAAGTAGGCAACTATCCCCATGTCATATTCATTTTGACGAAGTACGAACTTATGATTGACTAAAAAGGCTATAGTCAGAGAACTAATTTTTTATACCATTACTTTAATTATGCAATATAATTACAATTCAACCAAAACAATTTGGGAGTATAAACATTCCCAACAAGACCCCGCCTTTTTGAGATTTTATAAAGATTATCTTAAAACAGTCTTTATCTTTTTCTTATTGAGTAGTTTACACCTAACAAGTGCAACTGCTCAATGTCCATCAGGCTCTATTAGTGGAAAAATATTCGGAGACTACAACTTAAATGGTCTTGACGACCAAGTGAGCGAAGCCTTTGAAGGTATTGAAGTTCAAATCTTTGGCTCTAATGCCAATGGTGAGAGCATGTTGATTAGTTCTCAACTAAGTGATGAAGACGGCTTTTACTCTTTTAGTAATTTGACTGATGGAGAACGCTATCGAATAGAATTTCTTATTCCAAATGCCGAAAACCTGTATGCAGGCTTTCTAGGAGCAGATTCTCGTTCAAGCGTACAATTTGCAAATGTTCCCGATTGTGAGGTCAATTTGGGAATGGCCAATCCTTATGATTATTGTGTGGCCAATCCTAGAGTAATGGTGCCCTGCTTTGTCAATGGAGACCCTCTTGCACCAGGTTCGACAAGTGGTATTAGAGATGCTGTTGTCGTTTTTGATTTTGATGCAGAAGGCACAGAACCCTATACGCCAGTTGCAACGGCAGCCGAAGTGGGTTCTATATATGGTGTCACTACTTTAACTTCGGAGCCAACATCTTACTTGTCTTCATTTTTGAAAAGACATGTTGGCTTGGGCCCTTTAGGTTTAGGAGGTATATATAAAGTAGAAAATGGCGATGGGCCTAATGCAACAGTTTCTCAGTTTTTGGATGTAACTTCATTAGGAGTTAATCTTGGTTCTATTCCTTCTAATACAGATAGAGGTTTGCCTTCTAATGCACTATTGCCTTCCAATGACCCTGAGGCTTATGACAAACTAGCCAAAATTGGACTTGGAGCAATTGATATATCTGACGACGAAACCACCTTGTGGTTCGTCAATCTTTTCAATAAATCCGCTTATTCTTTAAAAATTGACTCGGACAATAATCCTGCCACTGCGCCTGATATGTTTGACTTGTCTGTTTTTCCATTACCAGACGCAGGTTGTGTCAATGGAGAATTTAGACCTTTTGCCATTCGTTATTGGAGAGGCAAAATATTTGTAGGAGGTGTTTGTGATGCAGAAATGGGAACAGCCGACGATTTAGAAGCTATTGTATATGTTTTAGAAAATGGTACATATACCGAAGTTTTACGTTATGATTTGAATTATGAAAAAGGACGTGCTTTGCGTTCTTGCGAGGACGAAACGGGCTGGTATCCTTGGACAAGCGAGTTGCCCAACGATTGCACGGGCAATGGCGACTATGTATATCCTTCGCCAGTCTTATCATCCATAGAAGTAGATATTGATGGTTCGCTTATTATGGGATTTATGGATAGAACAGGTAACCAATTAGGCTTTCTCAATTATGGCCCTACGGGCGATAATGCCGACATCAAAACTACAACAGGTGGAGACATTTTAAGAGCTCATTTTGATGGTTCTACTTATACAATCGAAAATAATGGAACATCTGGTGGTATAACAACCGCAGGAGCTAACAATGCACAAGGTCCAGGAGGGGGAGAGTTTTATCATCAAGATATATTTACCAATAACTTACCTGAAAACCTTTATCCACATAGTGAAACAGCGCAAGGAGGTCTAGCTTTTGTACCAGGTACAGGAGTTGTTTTGACGACGGCTTTAGACCCTTATGGTACTACAGTTAATTCTGGAGGAGTCAATCATCTAAGCAACACGACAGGCGAAGCACGTGATCCAGGTTACTTACTGTTCAGCAGTGGTACGAGCAATTCTCCTACTTTTGGTAAGGCCAACGGATTAGGTTCTATTGCACTTGCTTGCGGACAAGCAGCCGTCGAAATTGGTAATTATGTTTGGATGGACTTAAACAATGATGGAATCCAAGACCCAAATGAGCCACCAATAGAAGGGGTCAATGTTACACTTTTTGATGCCAATGGACTTGAGTTAGCCTCTGTCCAAACAGATGTTAATGGATATTATGTATTCAATGATAGTACACCAGGTTTGGGCGCACTTGACTTCAATACGCAGTTTACAATTGTTGTAGGACGAGGAGGACAATACAATCCTGTAACTGGATATTTATTAGATTCTTTATTCTTAACCCTACCCAATGTTGGTATGGGCAACAACCCTGATCTCAACGATTCTGATGGGACAATTCCTTTGATGGGACAATTTGACGGCTTTCCTGTGGCAGTTGTTACAACTGGAGAATCGGGACAAAATGACCATTCTTACGATTTTGGTTTTACACCTGCCGAAGAGATTATTTTGCCATCAGGCAAAATAATGGGGCGGGCTTTTAAAGATTGCGACAATGATGGTATTCGAGACATGGACGACTTTTTATTAAGCAATAAAATGGTACGCCTGACAGGAACAGATTTTAATAACAATCCTGTTGATATAAATAGTATGACCAATCTTAGTGGAGTCTATATGTTTGATGACGTACAATCGGGTAATTATGTTATCCTTTTTGAAACGGCTTCAGGAATGGCCTTTTCTCCTCAAGACCAAGGTAATGATGATACAATTGATAGCGATGTTGCTTCTAATGGAGCAACGGCCATCATTATGTTAGAACCTGGCCAAGACCTCAATAATATTGATGCAGGCTACAACGATATTGAAGCACCTATGCTAGTAGGTGTACCTGATGATATAACGATTGATTGTGGCAATATGCCAGCACCACCTATGGTGATGGCAATAGATAATTGTACAATGGGAATCCAAGTAGAATACGAACAAGAATTGAATGGAGACGATTGTAGTTCTGGAATTATTCGACGTTGGAAGGCTTATGACGATTG
>JAHDEQ010000003.1:0-22586 GCA_020628755.1 Saprospiraceae bacterium | reverse complement strand
ATGGAGACGATTGTAGTTCTGGAATTATTCGACGTTGGAAGGCTTATGACGATTGCGGTAATGTGACCGAACAAATACAAATGATAACGACCAATGACAGCGAAGCTCCTGTTATTGTAGGCGGTCCTGAAGATATGAATGTCACTTGTGGCAATATTCCAGAGCCTGCTATGCTTACGGCAACCGACAATTGTACCGCCGATGTCCAAGTGGTTTTTACACAAGAAGTCAATGGTGCAGATTGCAATGTAGGTATTATTCGTCGCTGGACAGCAACAGATGATTGTGGCAACTCAGCCGTTCATACACAGCTCATTTCTACCAATG
The DNA here is from genome assembly GCA_020628755.1 of Saprospiraceae bacterium. Lineage (GTDB taxonomy): Bacteria > Bacteroidota > Bacteroidia > Chitinophagales > Saprospiraceae > JAHDES01. The sequence goes on along the minus strand of JAHDEQ010000003.1, from coordinate 22,259 downwards.
ATAGCGAAGCTCCTGTGTTTTCAGATAAACCAATTGACGGTTCATATGCTTGTGGATACTTGCCTGAGCCACCAATTATTACAGCAATAGACAATTGTACGAATAATGTCGAAGTTATATTTGAACAAGAACTCAGTGGTATAGATTGTAGTGCGGGTATTATCCGTCGCTGGACGGCCACAGATGATTGTGGCAACTCAGCCGTCCATGTTCAAATGCTTATGACCAACGATACTGAAGCACCTATTTTATCCAACACTCCACAAGATTTGACGGTTATGTGTGGCGAAATGCCCGAACCACCAACCGTCACGGCTACTGATAATTGTGATATTGAAGTACATATTAATTATGAACAAGAACTTAATGGTACAGATTGTAGCGCAGGTATTATCCGTCGCTGGACGGCGACGGATGATTGCGGCAATTCGACTGTTCATGTTCAAATGATTATGACCAGTGATACCGAAGCGCCTGTATTGTCGGCTTCGCCGCAAGACATGACCATCAATTGTAACGAAATGCCAACTACTCCAACGATTACAGCTACTGATAATTGTAAGGATAATATTCAAGTTGTTTTTGAAGAAAATATTCAAAATATGGGTGCTTGCAATTTGATGATTGAGCGCAAGTGGACAGCAACGGACGATTGCGGCAATGTTACAGTACATACCCAACATATAACTGCGGTAGATGATAGTGCGCCTGTATTTAGCAATGTACCTGACAATGTTATTCTTGAATGTTCAGGAGCAGTAGATATTCCTGATGTCACAGCTACTGATAATTGCGATGATGAAGTAGCAATAGCTTTCTCCGAAATGACTACTGGCATGAGTTGCGACCAAATCATAGAACGGACATGGACAGCAACAGACAATTGTGGCAACAATGTAGAACACACTCAAACCATACAAATATCGGATAATGAACCGCCCGTTATTACGTTTACCAATCCTTTATTAGAAGGTATCGAAGATGGTGATTCGGTTTTTATAGAATGTAATACGCCCAATGCTTTTGGCGAAGCTGATGCTGTAGCAACAGACAATTGCGATGCTAATGTTGATATAGTCTTTGCCGATTTTGAGGTAGTACAAGGAATGTGTCAGGTTGATGGCTACATTTATTCTCAAACCTGTGCTTGGAAAGCAACAGATGATTGTGGTAACTCAACTGTTATTACAATCTATGTCAATACAACCGATACGACACCTCCTACTTTTAATAATGTTCCTGACGATTTGACGATTGAATGTGCTGGAGATTTGCCGCCAGTTGGAAACCCAACTGTCATTGACAATTGTACAAACCATTTGACGATTGATTTTACCGAAGAACAAGAAGGAGATGATTGTTTGATTACCTATCGAAGAATTTGGACAGCAACGGACAATTGTGGCAATGTAGGTTCAGCCGTGCAAACCATTTCTTTAGGCGATATGCAAGGGCCGCAGTTTACACACGTTCCAGCAGATATAACGCTAGAGTGTGGAGCGTCTATTCCTAATAATAATAGTGCAACAGCCAATGATAATTGTGGTCAGGTTACGATAGATTTTCATGATGAAATAAAAGATGGCAATCAAGTTTGCGAAGACAGTTATATTATTTCTCGTATTTGGACGGCCGAAGACCAATGTGGTAATATTACCACTGCCGAACAACAAATTATATTTGAAGATAATACACCACCAAGTATCACATTTAATGATTCAGCATTCACAGATGGAATGACCATTGAGGTAGATTGTATCAATGCATCTGTCTTAGATGAGGTTGATGTCATAGTATCTGACAATTGTGATGCCGAAGTAGAGGTGGACTTGTCAACTGATAACCAAGCAGGAACTTGTGAGACTACTGGATATTTTAAAAAATATGATTATATCTGGACGGCTACCGATAATTGTGGCAATCAATCAACGATTAGTATTACTATTTTATTGACAGACTTACTAGCACCTACATTTACCAATACACCAGAAGATATAACTGTTGAATGCTCGGCTATACCAAGTCCCGAAGGTGTGAGTGCCATTGACAATTGTGGTGGCGATGTAGAGGTCGCTTTTGAAGAAACACAAGAAGCCACTGGCTGCGCCAGTGGATACACCATCATACGTACATGGACGGCTTATGATGCTTGTGATAATTCTGTTCAAACAAGTCAGCGTATAACAGTAGAAGATACTTACGCACCTACTTTTTCCAATGTTCCTAACCAAATCACCTTAACCTGTGGTGAGGCTATTCCAGAGCCAACAGAGTTAGGCTTTTCGGTTGAAGACAATTGTGATGACGATATTGATATTACTTTCCAAACCAGCAATTTAGATGGTAGCCTTTGTACAGCAGGAGTAGGATTTTTAGAATACATTATTACAGCCACTGACGATTGCGGAAACGCAACAGAGGTAAAGACTACTTTAATTTATCAAGCAGATACTACACCTCCAACTATTATGGGGGTACCAAGTGATTTAGTTATTACTTGTAATGACCCAATACCAACGGTAGATGATTTTGAAGTTACAGCAATTGACAATTGCGATCCAGAGGTGGAAGTTGTTTTAGATATTCAATACACTGGAGAAAATAATTGTATTTCAGGGGGGGCAGATATTGTAAAATATATTTGGACTGCCACCGACGATTGCGGAAACGCAACAGAGGTAACGACAACTATAACGTTCCAAGCAGATACCACACCTCCAACTATTATGGGGCCACCAAGTAATTTGTTTATCACTTGCAACGACCCAATACCAAATGTAGATGACTTTGAAGTTTCTGCAACCGACAATTGCGACCAAGAAGTTGAAGTAATTTTAGATGTTCAATATTTCGGAGAAGATAATTGTATTTCGGGTAGTTCGGATATTGTAAAATATATTTACACGGCAACCGACGATTGCGGAAACGTGGCCGAAACGAGTTTTAGTATTTTCTTTGAAAGAGATGTTACTCCTCCTGTATTATCCAATATACCAATGGATATGACCATTAGTTGCGATGAAGAAACCGATGATATGGGGCCGACTGCAACCGATGATTGCGACGACGATGTTTTGATAACCTTTGAAACTGAAATGATGAGTGGTGATTGTACTTCAGGTGCCGAAATTATTCGTACCTGGATTGCAACTGATAATTGTGGTAATACGGCTACAACAACCCAACTCATTACGATTACAGATACAGAAGCACCCGTATTCGGTGTATCTTATTTGGAAGATATAACTGCTGAATGTGATGCTATCCCTCAGTTAGAACCTCTCATTGCAATGGACAATTGCAATGACGACATCACAGCTCTACCCGAAGAAATTGCGTTTGCATCAGGCCCTTGCGAAGGTACAGGTATCTCTACTATTGCTTGGACAGCTACTGATGCTTGTGGCAATAGTGCTACCCTTACTCAAAAAATAATTTTACAAGATACAACAGCTCCTACTTTTGATAACAAACCTGTTGATATAACGATAGCTTGCGATGTAAACCCTGTTATGCCTATCGTAACGGCTTCTGACAATTGCTCTTCTTATGTAGATGTTAGTCTTGAAGAAATTAAAGAAGCTCAAACCTGTCCACATTCTTATGTAATACAACGAATTTGGACGGCCAGCGATGCTTGCGGAAATACAGCAACTCACGTTCAAAAAGTTACCGTTCAGGATTTAGTTGCTCCTATACTCAATGGCGTACCACAAGACATAGCCTTAGATTGTGGCGCACCTATACCTGATGCTACTACCGTAACAGCAAGTGATAATTGTAGTGCGATAGAAAATATTACCATCAATTTCGATGAAACCTCCACTCAAGGCAATTGCCCAAGCAACTATACGATTACACGTACATGGAGAGCTATAGATGAGTGTGGAAACGAAACGGTTGCTACACAACAAATCAATGTTGTAGATTCAGGAACACCAACTTTTGATGATGCACCACAAAATATCACCGTTGAGTGCGATGCTATTCCTGATGCGCCAGCGTTGACTGCTTCTGATGTTTGTAGTGGAGCTACTACAGTACAAGTTTCCTTACAAGAAAATATACAAAATGGCGATTGTGCTGACAATTATAGCATTGTTCGTATTTGGACGGCGATGGATGCCTGCGGCAATGCCATCACACACGAACAAATTGTAACAGTTGTAGATACTACCAATCCTACTTTTGATAATGTACCGATGGGCTATATTTTAGTTAATATTCCCAATGGAGAATCCATTCCTCCTGTAGCTGATGTCGCTGCAAGTGACAATTGCGATAATGAAGTGGAGATTATCTTTGAAGAAACCTCTTCTTTTGATGGTTGCGAAGAAACCATCATACGGACTTGGGAGGCTGTGGACAATTGTGGCAACTCTGTTTTGTTTACACAAACCATTGTAGTTTCAAGAAATATAAATTTAGAAGCAGTGGTTGTAGATGATACTTGCTACAAAGAAGAAGGAAGTGTTAGTTTGATTGTAAGTGGTGCAACACCTCCATATACTTATACATGGAGCAATGGTGCTACAACGAATTCTATTATCGAACTTTTACCAGGCGATTATACCGTAACGGTAACCGATGCGGATGGTTGCCAAAACATCCTGACAGCAACGGTTGGTGCTCCGTCACCTGAAGAGTGTATGCTTTGTGGTACAACAATAGGAGACTATGTGTGGCTCGACTCAGATTTGGATGGTATTCAGGATTTTGATGAGCCAGGAGTAAGCAATGTCGTTGTGAGTTTAGTGCAAGCAGGTGAAGATGGCGAATACAATACGGAAGATGATGTTATTATAGCTGCTGACATAACGGATAATACAGGACATTATGAGTTCAATTGTGTGCCACCAGGGACTTATGCTATACAATTTTATCCACTTTCATTGCCCGATAATGCTATTTTTACGGAGCAAGATGCAGGCGATAACGATGAGCTAGATAGTGATGCTATGACGGATACAGGATTTACAGCACCATTTACTATAGAAGAAGGATTAGAAGAAGATTTGAGTTTTGATGCAGGTATTATTTACGATTGTTTGAATGTCGTTTCTGGTGGTGAAATTTGTTGCGACCAAGTCTTATGTGGCCCAGGCAGTGTTGCCGAAACGCTTTACAGCGTTACGCCTGCGTCGGGAGGTTTTGGCCCCGTCGAATATCTTTGGATGATGGCTACCCACGATATTGATTTTGATTTCAATAGTACTTTTTGGACACCTATTCCTGGTGCTACAGGCGAGTCTTACGACCCAGGAGCACTTTATCAAACAACTTATTTTGTACGTTGTGCGAGAAGCTTCAATTGTGATGACTATACTGGCGAAACAGATGTAATTGTCATAGAAGTACTACCAAGCTGTATCAATGGAGAGACCTTCCAGTTTGTTGCTGTTGAGGGTGAAGCTCTGGACAATGACGATGCTCTAGTAACTTGGGAAGTTATCAATGAAGTGCCTACGGGTGTTTATGTTGTACAATATTCGGTTGATGGCGAAGAGTTCGATCCTATCGAAATCGTACATTTAAATACCGATGGTTCGTCCAACTATAGCTTTGTACACACCGATGCACGTTTGGGCTTCAATTATTACAGAATAAAATATGTTGATACCAATACTAACCTTATCACTTTTTCACCTGCTGTAAAAGTGAATGTCAATGACAATGAGGAGGAGGTACATATTTATCCCAATCCATTCGAGCATAAAGTATATTTAGAAATACTGAATCCAAGAGAAGATATTGCCCACGTTGAGATTGTGGATGCGTATGGCAAAATTTTACAACAGTTTGATCTAGAAGTAAAAGCAGGCGACCGTATCGAACTTGATTTTACCAATAAAGCGCAGTCAGTTTACTTTGTAAAAGTGAAATTTGGGTACTATCAACCTACAACTTATAAACTGATAAAAGCCTTTGAATAGTAGCTCAATACAAATAGGAGCGAAGTTAATCACTTCGCTCCTATAATCTATACCCACCTATAAATCCGATCAAGATTAGGAACAGTCCTACCCTCCTTTTTTCGAGTCTTTAGGCCTTATAAATGGCTTCAAGATTTCTTGTCTAGCTTTTTAGAAAGCTAGTGCAAATTGGTTCTCTATTAAATGAATGGTGTAACGGTTTATGTAAACGTTCAAATAAAACCAGAAAACAATCTACGTTGAACGAAGTATTTACTGCTGTTACACCTTCATTTTTTCATTCCTAATATATGCGCTGCGTTCAGCAGTAAGACACAGATAATAATCTCCTTACTCCAAACCTTCCAAGGTTTTAAAAAGCATACCATTTGAAATAAGACAGCCGCCTTCCATCATTTCAAAAAGCTCTCGTTTGCGCTCCTTTTTATATTCCTTTTCCGCCTTAAATATTTTGACAGAAGCCCCACAAGATTGGATGGAACGCATGATTTCTTCAGCCGTCTGGTCTTTGGTGAAATCCACCAAAGACTCCCCCTCAATAAACATACCTCGCAATACCATTTTATCTTTCAAACAATGAAAAAGTTTTATATCATTTTTAGTCTTAAACTCTAAATATTCTACCTTTTCGAGTGTCGAATCAAAAACAATATCGCTAAACAAGGCAATCAAGTTTTCAGCTTTTTGAGTATCCGTTGTTTTTATTTTTACCCAGTCATCGGCAGTTACACTATTCGAAGCCAAGAAACGCACAAAAGCGGTTTCTATTTCTTTCAATTCTTGATTCGTCAAGCGGCGATATTTCATAATAAGTATATTTTTTGGCCACAAAAAAAATGAATTTTGACGGGATTAGCCTTCTTTTCTATCCTTTTTCGTAAAATTGCGTTTTAATTTGTATTTGAGTGTTAACGTGTTCGTGTGTTCAAATTACTTTTACAACTTAAACACACGAACACTTGAATACATAAACACAAACATAAGTTATAATGGATCTGTTACCTTTGATAGCCATGCCCGACTTTGCAAGTCCAGAAGTATGGATAAGTTTATTGACTTTAACCTTTTTGGAAATTGTATTAGGGATTGATAATATTATTTTTATAGCCATTGCAGCAGGCAAGTTGCCCAAAGAAGAGCAAGCCAAAGCCACCAACATTGGTTTGGTGTTGGCTATGGTTATGCGTATTGCTTTGCTTTTTGGTATCTCGTGGCTCATTAGTATGTCCGAGCCTTGGATAAAATTTGACAATGCCTATATGCACGGGGGCTTCTCAGGGCAAAGTATCATCCTTATTCTAGGAGGCTTGTTTTTGTTGTACAAGAGTACTTCCGAAATCCACCACAAACTCGAAGGCGATGCTCACGAAGGCGAAGGAGGAACTTCTAAAGCCAAAGCCACCATGTCCAGTGCTATTTTTCAAATAACACTCATCAATATTGTTTTTTCCTTTGATTCGATTTTGACCGCCGTTGGTATGACAAATGGTGTTTCGGGAGCTTTGTTTATCATGATAGTAGCTGTTGTTTTGTCAGTGGGTATCATGATGGCATTTGCTACACCAGTTGGCAATTTTGTTAATAAACACCCTTCTATCCAAATGTTGGGACTGTCCTTTTTGATATTGATTGGTTTTATGCTTATTGCAGAAGGAGCGCATTTGGCTCACTTTTCTTTCTTGGGTTCGGAAATCGGAGCGATACCCAAAGGTTATTTGTATTTTGCAATATCATTTTCCCTAGGCGTAGAGTTTTTGAATATGCGTCTCCGACGCAAGTCGAAGCCTGTACAATTGCACAATGCAAGTGAAGAAGCGCAAAAAGAAGGGATAGCTTTAAAAGAATAATCTCTAACCGAAATTAAATTTTAGCTATTGATAAACTTTATTTTACGGCCAGCAAAAGCCATTTTGCTGGCCGTAAGTCGTTTTAACATGACAGTAATAAGACTTTTTCTTCCCTTTTACGTCATAAAAACGGTAAATACTATTTTATTATGGCATAATTTTGTCAATAGTATTATTTTTGCAGCAACAAAGCAAAGAACATAGATTGTAAATTTTTCCATCCCGATTACCTTTTCTGGCATAAGACTGTATCAGAGGCACATTGTTCATTTTAAAAAAGCCCAAAAAACCTCCCTCTAAATACACTGTAAACTTTGTATTCGCCGACTTCAGTCGGCTGAATCTAAAACACGAGGAGTTTCGAGACTTTTTGAATCTACCGACTAAAGTTGGTGCTTACGACTACGTATCGTAGAACTCTTTTTATACGACAGTGTACTAAATTAAAATAATCCTCTAATATTATATGGCGGACGTTTCGCCTACACAACCGTTATTTCTATAGAAATTGAGACCTATGAAAAATTATATACTGACCAGTATTATTTGTTTGTTTACGGCTATGCTTATGGCTCAACAAGTGAGCTATACAGCCAAAGACACTGTTCCGGTTTATACCGACTTTTTCCGACCAGGAGTCAATATGGGCTATTTTCCACCATATGCTGACGAAGATTTAGCCAATATTGCTGCAGGCAACTCCGATTTAGATTTGATTGGAGTTGGAGCTAAAGCTATGCGACCAGGTTTATACGATGAGTTTACCTCGGTTTGGGGCTACGATTCTCGTTTGGCTACTTATCAACATTTTTATGATCTTGGTTTGAGGGATTTGACTTGTATCGTTGGTTTTCCTGCGGAGTGGCACCGTGAACATTGGGTACACTGTTCGGATGGATTGACCGAATCCGAAATGTTTGCTAATATTTATCAAGATATTTGGGATGATGGAACAGATGGCACACCCTATAATGATGAAAATTATTATGCAGCTTATTTATATGAAATCGTAAGTCGCTATAAAGATTATATTGAATTTTGGGAAATTTGGAATGAGCCAGGTTTTGACTATACGGGAGCCAGAGGCTGGCTGCCTCCTGGCTGGGAAGGCAACTGGTGGGAAAATGATCCCGATCCATGCGACTACAAATTGCGTGCGCCAATACAGTTTTATGTACGTACTTTGCGTATCAGTTGGGAAATTATCAAAACCCTCGACCCCGACTCGTATGTGTGTATGGCTGGTGTAGGGTTTCCTTCTTTCCTAGATGCAGTATTGAGAAATACAGATAATATAGATGGAGGTCAAGTAACAGCTGAATTTCCACACCGAGGAGGAGCTTATTTTGATGTAATGGGTTTTCACTCTTATCCTGATATTGACGGAAGCGTGCGTTATTGGAGCAATGAAATTGGCGGATTTGTTTATACCCGCCACTCCGATGCCGCTGTCGGCGGCATCGAACGCCGCAAAAATACCTACCAAGCCGTATTAGACAATTATGGTTATGATGGCATCACTTATCCCAAAAAGGAATGGATTATTACCGAAATCAATATTCCAAGAAGAGCCTTTAATTCTAACTCGATGGGAGACCAAGAGGCTCAACTCAACTATATTCTCAAAGCCTATGTCAAAGCAATGGAAAATGATATTCGCCAAATGCACATTTATAATTTGGTAGATATTGAACGAGAAGAAGCGGCTGATTACGAATACGATTTGATGGGTTTGTACCGCAATATCGAAAACGAAACGCCTTATGCAACCCTACAAATGAATCCTGAAGGAATTGCTTACAAGACGGGTTCTGATTTGTTGTATGGTACTCGCTACGACAAGTTGCGAACAGCAGCTATGAACATGGGCGACGATATAGACGGAGGAGCTTTTCGCAATGCGGATGGTACTTATACTTATGTACTTTGGGCTACAACTTCCGAAGACCAATCTGAAGCAGCCGACGCTGTATATTCCTTTCCTGAAGGATGGAATATTGCTACGCTTGATAAAAGAATATGGGATTATTCTGAAACCAACGAAAGTACAATGATTGCTCCTGATAGTATTGTTTTGGATTCAAGACCTATTTTCGTTACGGAGTCAGAACTTGTTACTGTACCTTTAACCGCTAATTTTGAAAACAGTGATGCGGTAGGTTGTGTGCCACTAACGGTTAGTTTTGAAGATTTATCTTTGCCAAATGTTGACACGTGGGAGTGGAGTTTCCCAGGAGGAACTCCTGCAACTTCTAGCCAGCGCAACCCAGAAGTTGTTTATGATGCGCCAGGTACTTATGAAGTGAGTTTATTGGTAAGCAATAGTTTGGAATCGACTTCTGTTACGATTCCTACAGTTGTACAAGCCTTTGAAAGTCCTGTTTCTAACTTTATGGTTGAAGCAGATTTAAAAGATATAAGCCTGACCAATTTATCTGAAAATGCAAGCAGCTACCTTTGGAATTTTGGAGATGATAATTTTTCTACGGAAGAAAATCCTACACATACTTATGCCGAAGACGGTACTTATACCATTGGTCTAGTCGCAACCAACGGTTGCGGCTCTATCACTTTGGATCAGCAGGTTACGATTGTAAGTGTTTTTGCACCAGAACCTTCATTTTCAGCCAATGTGATTTCGGGTTGTGCGCCTTTAGAAGTTACTTTTTCAGATGAATCCATCAATGAACCAACTTCGTGGCTGTGGTTTTTCTCCAATGGTATGCCAGCCTCTTCTAACGAGCAAAATCCTACCGTTGTTTTTGAAGAAGCAGGTACTTATACCGTCGTTTTACAAGCAGGCAATGAAGTAGGGAATAATACAATTATACAAGAAGCCTATGTTGAAGTGATTGAAGCACCGCAAGCCGAATTTACAGCAGTAGCCAATGGCTCAATGGTCACAACGATTAATACTTCAAGCAATGCTAATTCCTACCTTTGGGATTTTGGAGATGGTACAACGAGTACCGAACAAAATCCAAGTCATATGTATGCGATGGATGGAACTTATACGATAACCTTGACACTTGAAAATGGTTGTTCGAGTTCTACGGCTACCCAAATTCTTGCAGTATCGGGTTCTAATGCGCCACAAGCTGCCTTTTCCTTTGATACGGGTTCGGGCTGTGCGCCTTTAGAAGTACAATTTACGGATGCTTCGAGTGCTAATCCAGATTCTTGGTCATGGATATTTGAAGGTGGCACACCTTCAAATTCGGACGAACAAAATCCAGTAGTGACTTATGCCGAAGCAGGAGTTTATGAAGTAACACTTTTTGTATCTAACGATTCAGGTACGGATTTTTTCACGCAAAGTACAGCTATAGAAGTTTTGGATAATCCAACGGCAGGTTTTGGAGCTATCCTACAAAACAATATTGTCACTTTTAATAATCAAAGCGAAGGAGCAACAAGCTACCTTTGGGATTTTGGAGATGGCAATACCAGTGCAGAAGAAAGCCCTATGCACAGCTACTTGGAAGATGGGACTTATACTATAGAACTAACTGTCGAAAATAGTTGTGGGGCAGTAAGTACCAATCAGACCGTAAATATTACGGGTTCAAATGCTCCACAAGCTGTGTTTACAACAGATGTGGTTTCGGGTTGTGCGCCTTTAGAAATACAATTTACGGATATGTCGCCAGGGAATCCCGACGCTTGGTTGTGGATTTTTGATGGAGGAGAACCTTCTTTGTCTAATGACCAAAATCCTAGCGTTACCTATGCTCAGCCAGGTATTTACCAAGTAACTTTATCGGTTTCTAATGGAAGCGGTACGAATGCTATTACTGAGTCGGCATTGATAGAAGTTTTTGACGAAGAACCTGTCGCTTTCTTTTCGAGTTTTATTGTGGGCGACTCCGTTGTTTTTAATAATATGAGTACTCAAAATGCAGGTTATTTGTGGGACTTTGGCGATGGCAATACCAGTACAGAATTGCATCCTGTACATACCTACGCCGACAATGGAGCGTATGAAGTTAGCCTTTTGGTTTCCAATCCTTGTGGCAATATGACTTATACAGATATGGTTGCAATCGTTGGGGCAGATACACCCAATGCTAACTTTTCTGCTAATGTCGTAACAGGATGTGCGCCTTTAGAAGTACAATTTACGGATGAGACTACTTTAGATCCTACGAGTTGGACTTGGTTGTTTCCAGGTGGAACTCCAGCCATGTCCAATGACCAAAACCCTGTAGTGACTTATGAATCGGCAGGTACTTATGAAGTGACATTGAGTGTTTCTAATCCTTCAGGAAATGATGTAACTACTAAGACAAGTTATATACATATAGCAGAAACTCCGATTGCAGGTTTTGAGTACGAAATTCAAGGCGATACGGTTGTATTTAACAATACAACCGAAGGCGATGCTTTTATTTTGTGGAGTTTTGGCGATGCCAGTAGTAGCAATGAAATTAACCCGACGCACATTTATCCAGAAGCTGGCATGTACGATGTAACGATTTGGGTAAACAACGAGTGTGGGGCAGATAGTTACGAAGAAACTATCAATATTCAGCCTACCAGTACTGAAGATTTGATTTTTGCACAATCCGTCATGTTATATCCAAATCCTAATAATGGAGCATTTACCATTTTCATGGAAAATGATAAATTGGAAACTATTGAAATTAGTATTTATAACATCATTGGACAACGATTGCACCAAGAACAATTTGCTAAAAATAGCCGAGCCATAACTCATAATATGGAGCTGTCCAATTTAGCAAGTGGAACTTATCTAGTACAACTCAAAGCCGAAAATGTGATTGCAACTAAGCGTATTATCGTTCGATAAAATCTTTTTTATTCCAACACAGAGACACAAAATCACAAAGGATTAGACTTGAAATATTTTGTGCCTCTGTGTTGGAAATATTTTTTCTAATCTATACTTTCCATACAAGTGAATTTCGTTTAGCTTATATTTGTCCTTTCAAATAAAGCAATTGTCCAATACAAACACATATAAACGAAACAAATGGCTTTCCATAGGAATCATGTTATTCCTTGGTTTAGTGTGGGGTAGTTCCTTTATACTCATCAAAAAAAGTTTGATTGCTTTTTCTTCTTACCAAGTGGGCTTGCTCCGAATTGGTATTTCTGCACTAGCTTTTATGCCAATTGCTATCCAATCTTTTCGGAAAATAGAGAAAAAAGACCTCAAGTTTATCATTATTGTTGGTTTGACAGGTAGCGGGATTCCAGCATTTTTGTTTCCATTGGCGCAAACCCAAATTAGTAGTTCAATGGCAGGCTTGCTCAATTCACTAACGCCATTATTTACCTTAATTTTGGGGATTTTATTTTTTGGAACAGCCTTTAAATGGTCAAAAGTAAGTGGGGTTCTAATCGGTTTATTAGGAGCTGCGCTCCTAATTTTGTTTGGCGAACAAATTGGCCAAAACGCAGTAAGTTTATATAGTTTTTTTGCAGTTTTAGCAACGATATGTTATGCCACAAGTGTCAATACAGTAGGAACACATTTGCAGCATATTAGCCCAATTACCGTAAGCGCAACTTCTTTTTTGATGGTTGGTGTACCAGCGATATTATACTTACTTTCTTCTGATGTACCAAGTATTGTGACTGAGCATCCGCATGGTTGGGCATCTTTGGGTTATGCTTCTATTTTAGCCTTGTTTGGGACGGTGATTTCTACCGTTGTATTCTTCCAATTGGTACGCCTCAATAATGCACTTTTTGCTTCGATGATAGCTTATATCATACCAATCGTTGCACTAGGTTGGGGCGCCATTGATGGCGAGCAAATCACTCTCTTTCACTATTTAGGAATGGTCTTAATTTTGGTTGGCGTATATTTGTCAAGAAAGTAGTTTATGTCAAAAATTATTAAATATAAAGTTGATTCAAAATTTGAGGAGGCCTACCTTGATGCCAGAAAAACAGAGCAGCGAATTTTGAGTTTAGCGCAAATCAAACAACTACCTCATTTAGAGAATCATCCCAAAGCAAAAGAGTGGCAGCAAAGAATCAATAGTACCAATAGATTTGTTGATTATATCAAAAGTGCCAAACCTCAAACAGTACTCGACCTTGCCTGCGGCAATGGTTGGCTGTCTCACAAAATTGCTCCTTTGGTAAGGAAACTTGATTTAATGGACATCAATCTAAAGGAACTAGAACAAGCGGACGAATTATTTGAAAACTTTGATAATGTTGATATTTATTATTGTGATATAATGAATTCCGACTTTGAAAAAAAATATGATTTAATCCTTATCAATGCAGCGATTCAATATTTTCCTAATGTAAAATCCTTGATATATCGTTTGTTTGATTGCTTAAATACAAAAGGCAAAATCCATATATTAGATTCGCCTTTTTATAAAGAGGAAGAGGTAACCGTTGCCCGAAAGCGCAGCCAAGAATACTATGATTCGATTGATAATGGTGAGATGAAAGATTACTATTTTCATCACTCTTGGGAAGCGTTGAGCAGTTTTGACTATCGTATTTTATACCAGCCCAATACATTGATTCAAAAAATAAAACGCAAAATTGGAATAACAGATAGTCCTTTTCCTTGGATAGAAATCTCAAAGTGACAAGCGATTACCCAGAAAGGTATGCTGCACTACCAAAACATTGATTTACTTGTAAACACTACCTGCCCTTTTTTTCGTTCTAAAATCATAATATTTTCGCAGGCAATTCCCTTAAAACTGCTTTTTTTTATGAAAAGTTTAGAATTTATACTTGTAGGCTGAGTTGAAGCAACAATTTTATAAAAAAACAATGTACACTCGAAGAAAAATCCTTCTTCTTCGTAATATATTATGCTGCAAGTTTTCAACTTGCTTGCTAATAATCTTTACATGCACTACCTCAATACAAGCCCAAAATTCATTCTCCAACCAACGCCAAAAAGCCATCTATCCTCAACTTCCGCAACAAGTATTGGATTCACTAAGTATTATTCCCAATTCTGTACAAATAAAAACGATAGAAAATCAAATTATACTTGATACCTCTTTTTATAAAATTCAAAATAACCGCCTGATTTGGAATAGTCAAAAAATAGATGATACTGACGCATTTGAGCAGACACAATACACGGTAACTTACCGTGTATTTCCCTATCAATTTGAGGCCAAATCTCAACATTTGGATACATTAAAAATGGAACGTTCGCCCGAAAATGCAGAATACTTAGAATATAGTTTTAGTCCTGAAAAAGAAGAAAATAGTCTATTCAATCAATCAAATCTCGACTATAGTGGTAGTTTTTCGAGAGGCATATCAGTAGGCAATAATCAAAACTTAGTACTCAATTCTAATTTCAATTTGCAGATGGCAGGCAAAGTTGGTGATGTCGAAATAGCAGCCGCAATTTCGGATGCCAATATTCCTTTGCAACCCGAAGGCAATACTCAACAATTACAAGATTTTGATAAGGTTTATATTCAAATCAAAAAAGACCAGCACCAACTACTTGCAGGAGATTACGAATTGACCAATAACGAAAATTATTTCCTTCGATTCTATAAAAAACTACAAGGACTGACTTACTCCAATACGACTAATTTTTCAGATAAAGCTCAATTCCAAACCCAAGCAAGTGTAGCACTAGCAAGGGGGAAATTTGCTCGAAATTTCATTATCGTACAAGAAGGCAATCAAGGCCCTTATCGTTTGCAGGGCAACAATAATGAGCAATTTATTATCCTTTTGGCAGGTACAGAACGAGTTTATGTAGATGGACAACTCAAAAAACGAGGTATCGAAAATGATTATATTGTTGATTACAATCGGGGCGAAATCACCTTTACAGCACAGCAACTTATCACTAAAGACCGTCGTGTAATCGTAGAATTTGAATATTCTGACCAAAATTTCTTACGCTCGCTCTATGCTTTTCAATCCGATTATCAGACGGATAAAACACGTTTGTATTTCAACCTTTTTTCACAACAAGACAGTAAAAATACTTCAGGTTTGACAGAGTTGAGTGCCAGTGATAAGCAAGTGTTGGCAAATATTGGCGACAATCTCAACGCTGCCATTGCTTCGGGCGTGCGAGACTTAGACGACACTAATCCCGTAACTTACAAAATAACAGATACACTCGTCAATGGCATTTTGTACGATAGTATTTTGGTCTTTACAGTCAACGAAAATGAAGCCCAATACACGGCTCGTTTTTCAGATGTTGGCTTTGGAAATGGCAACTATATTCGAGACCAAACCGCCGCTAATGGGACGGTTTTTGAGTGGATTGCACCCGACGAATTTGGTAATCTGCAAGGCAATTTTGAACCTCTTATTCAACTGATTGCGCCCATTTCGCAGCAAGTTTATGTAGCAGGAATTGAGCAACAAATTGGCAAAAAAAGTTTTCTCCATACCGAAGTTGCTTTGAGTCGGCAAGACCTCAATCGTTTCTCTAAATTGGATGCAGAGGACAATTTAGGACTAGCAAATTTTACTCAATATCGGTTTAAAACTCCTTTGTCAAAAAAGGATTCTTTGTGGCAATTTTCGACTCATTTGAGTTATGAATTTAAGCAACGAAATTTTCAAGCACTCAATCCTTATCGAAACCAAGAATTTGTAAGAGATTGGAATGTGGACAGTCAAAATGTGAATTTGAATGAACACATTGGTCGAGCCAAAATAAGTTTAGAACAAAAGAAATGGGGAAATTTAAATTATGAATATAGTACCTTTTTGAAGGGAAGTTCATATACAGGTCGTCGCCATTTTTCGCAATTGCAAATTGCGAAAAATGGTTTCCAATGGTTTGGCGAAGGCAACTGGCTCAATACAGAATCGGAACTAGAACAAACGCAATTTTCTCGTCCGAAAATAGATATTGCTCAAACCATTTCGAATCTTAAAATTGGAGCTTACTTTGAACAAGAAAAAAACGAACGCCAGCAAGCGGACACGCTTGCTTTGACGAGCTTTCAATACGATTTTTATAAAATTTACCTTCAAAACCAAAATAATGAAAAACTAAAATGGGACATTTTTGCCTCGCAACGCTTCGATTTTGTTCCTTTTCAAAATGATTTGCAACGCAATACAAAAGCTAATAATCTTGGTTTCAATGGCAATTGGAATGCCAACCGTTTTTCTCGCCTACGCTGGAATTTTACTTATCGCCAATTGGATATTGAACGTCCTGACCTCAGCACTGAGCAAGCTACTGAAACCTATCTCGGAAGATTAGAATACAATCTTGCTCTCTGGAAAGGAGCGTTAAAATCGAGCACGACTTATGAAATTGGAGCAGGACAAGAACCTCGTTTGGAGTACAATTATCTTAAAGTCAATCCTGGCGAGGGCGTTTATCAGTGGAATGATTACAACCAAGATAGTATTCAGCAAGTCAACGAATTTGAAATTGCCATCAATCCCGACCAAGCACAATTTGTTCGGGTAGCTATTGTGACCAATGATTTTATACGTTCCAATAATATTGGTTTTAACCAAAATTTGAGTTTGCAACCACGTGCTATTTGGTATCAAAAAGAAGAAAAGATTTATAAATTTATCAATAAACTATCGAGTCAATCCGTCTTTAAAATCAATCGAAAAACACGCTTTTCGCCCGAAGTACAAGTTTGGAATCCCTTTCAGCTAAGTTTGAGCGATACGAGTTTGGTAGCCACAACGGTTGCCATTCGGAATACCCTATTTTTTAATCGAACCAATCAAAAATATGATATTCAAGCGGGATTTTTTGAAACGCAAAATCAAGTTTACCTAACCACAGGTTTTGAAAAGCGAGGCAACAAGGAGCAGTTTTTACGTGCTCGTTGGAATGTTTTTAAGCCATTATCGGTTGTTTTACAAGGAACTAGAGGCGAACGAAGGACGGATTCCGAGTTTTTCAATGAAAGAGATTATCAAATCGCTTTTGAAAAAATTGAACTTTTGGGTATTTCACAATTCAAAAAAAAATGGCAACTTGAGGTTTCATTCATCAAACAAGACAAAACCAATAGGTTAACAAACCTAGAACAAGCCCGTCAAAACACGTTTTCGGCGAAACTCAACTTAAATCAAAGTACAAGTTCGCCTTTTCAGCTTGGATTTTCGTATTCCCAGATTGATTACAAAGGAGATATAAACACACCTGTAGCTTTTGCATTGCTCGAAAGCCTACAACCAGGCCGCAATTTTATGTGGAATTTGGATTGGAATCGTCAAGTCTCCAAGAATATTCAACTCAATTTGGGTTACGAAGGCCGTAAAAATGGTGATTTGAAAATGGTCCATATTGGACGAATGCAATTGAGGGCTGTTTTTTAGCCAGCAAAGCTGGTGTGTTCGTGTGTTCACGTATCTACGTGTTCATGTTTACACATAACTTGAATACGTAGATACGTGAACACGTGCATACGTTTTATGTGGAAAACTTTATTTTTATAATCCCTAGTGGACAATTATTTTTGTGAGAAATTAGAAATCAGAAGGAATGAGCAAGAGAGATCAATTTATACCTTTAATACACAATTACTGCGATCGTTGGTGCGAGCGATGCCGATTTATCATGCGCTGTAGAGTTGGCGTAGAGGAAATTAAACGCATGAAAGAGAGCGAAGAGCAAGAGGAAGAAACGGCTATGGTCAATGCTGTAGATGCGGTGGCCAAAAACTTGAAGAACGTACTCGAAATGCTAGAAAAGTACGCCAAAGAAAATGGTGTAGATTTGGAGCAACTCAAACAAGAAATAGATGATGTTGAAGAGGAGGAGTTGATCTATACACAAGAGCAAACACAACTCAAAGAGTGGGGGATGCAATACCTCAAAACTGGCAGAGCGTGGTTTGCTAAAAATGAGCTTGCACTAAAAGCTAAAGAAGACGAAATCAATCAGAATATACATATGGGTATTGAAGGCACGGCTAAAGAAGGTCGAGCACTCATGGATGCCATTGAAGTTATTCGCTGGTTTTTGTTTTTTATAAGTGTCAAAATGGATAGAGCTTTACATGGTCTGCAAAGCGAGTGGTTTGAAGATGATGACCCCATTCAAAACGATGCTAATGGAAGTGCCAAAGTTGCTTTGGATGCTATAGAACGCAGCCTAGCCGCTTGGGAGGTGATACATCAGCATTTTCCAAATCATATTGATGATTTGATTGATATTTTTGTGGTACTTGGTCGTATGCGTAAAAAATTGATGCAATTATTTCCAAATGTTAAGGAATTTGTACGGCCTGGCTTTGATGAGCCTGAATTTTATACACCTTGATAAAATTTTTTGGTTCTTCAGTTAGCTATAAAATAATCTTGTTCTAATGCTTGTCGTAGATTGCATCTGCGATAGAATACGCTCAAAAGAAAAACAACGCGTATGACATCGCAGTTTGGAAATTGCGATGTACGGGGCTGTGCTTATGCCAATTTATTTTCTTCCGCATAAAAAAATTGACTTTACCAAATGGGATACTTGCATTCAGCAAGCCTATAATGCTTTGCCTTATGCTTTTTCTTGGTATTTAGATGCCGTGACTTTTGATGCTTGGGATGCTTTGGTATTGGATGACTATAAAGCTGTCATGCCTTTGCCCTACAATCGAAAACTGTTTGGCTTTAAACAGATTTACCAACCTTTTTTTGCACAACAACTGGGCGTTTTTTCTATAAAGCAACTTACCGAAAAAGAATTACAAGATTTTGTACAGCAGATTCCCAAGTCTTATTGGCGAATCAATACGCAATTGAATACTCAGAATCAATTCTATGCTCCACAGGGTTTTGAATTACAAGAAAAGTCTAATTATATACTTGCATTAGACAAGAGTTATAATGATATACGAGGAGGTTATTCCAAAGGCTTAAAGTACAATTTGAAGCAAGCAAGCAAGCATGAACTTCGGTACGAAAAAATAGATATAGCCCGATTTATTCGATTTTACGAAGCGCACCCGACAGTAGAAGGGAGGGCATACAATCAAAAACTAATTCAGTTACTTCATCGTCTTTTGTATAAGATAGAATCTCATAAAATGGGGCATTCTCGTGCTGCTTTTTCAAAGGAAGGAAAATTGATTGCTGCTTTTTTTTGTTTGAGTTATAAAAATCGGAATATCTACTTACAGGCACGTTCTAGTGCAGAAGGCAAGCAAAAAAAGGCGATGCCTTTTTTGCTCGACTTTTTGATACAGCAGCTTGCGGAGGTCGAAACAGAAGCAATATTTGACTTTGAAGGCTCTAGTATTCCCAATTTGGCCAAGTTTTTTAGAAGTTTTGGAGCAAAAGAAGAATTGTTTTATTCCCTAAAAAAGGAAGGCGCTCAAAGGCCGCTAAGCCTTTAAACGCCTAAGAGAGAGTAAGCTCTTTGTGTTAAAAGTGTATTCAAAGATAAGGGTATTTTTTGAATAACACCAAATTTTCTTCCAAATTTATTTTGCGCTTGCAGTCAAATTAATCACCAAGGAAATATCATCATGGATGATTTTATCTTTAGCTGTGCCTATAAGGCCTGAGCCATACTTGATGCCCCACTCGGTACGATTGATTTTGAAATCAGGAGTAACGGCAGTCAATAGATTGCCGGCCATAGCTACATTAGCAGGTAATGTTACACTTTTGGTGATACCTTTGAGCGTCAAATTACCAGTGATATTGTGTGTGATATTAGCATCACCACTTACACTTTCTACCTTGGTCACGACAAATTCACCTTTAGGGTGTTTTGCAACTTCAAAAAAGTCACCCGCTTTGAGGTGTCCTTCGAGGTCTTCTTTACCTTCGCCTGCTTTGAGGTCAGTTACCGTGATAGAATTAACGTCAATATCAAATTTACCAGCCTGAATGTTGCCATCTTTTACCGAAAGCGAGCCATTAGAAATACCAATAGTACCTTGGTGTTGGCCACCAACTTTAGTACCCGTCCAAGTGATAGAACTCTTTGCCGTATTCACAGCATAAGCTTTTGCTGCTGCACTAGCAGTAGCAGCGGATTTGGCCTCTTTGGCTTCAACTTTTTCTCCTTTAGGTTCATTTTTACAAGCAACCATAAGTCCCAAAACTAAAATAGGGAACAAAAACTTCACGAAATTTTTCATTTTTAATACGTTTATAGTGGATAAATAATATAGTTCTTTGACTTTTTTCTGTGAAAATATTTCCATTCAAATCTAAAATCCCCGAGTTCTACGGGGCAGGCGTTCACTTCCTGCGGTCGTTCTCTCTTTTATTTTGAACGGAACACGGATTTTGTCAAAGAAGGTAAATCTTAAAAAAATGCCAAAAATAGATATTTTTTGGCACCAATGATACTAGAACAAAGCTGTAGCCGTTAAAGTTGATACATCAAAAGGTTTATCTATAGATTCATATGTTACATTTTTAAGTTTTGACGTTTTTTTTAGTAAAACACTAAGATTTTGTGTTAGACAGACGTTAAACTCTTTATTTATCTTGAAAATGACGGCTAAAATTCCGAAATTAAGTAATGAATAGAATATTGGTATTATATTTATAACTTAAATAAATAGACTACAACAAGTTTTATTCATATCGGCCTAATTTGGCAAATATTTTCTTTAAAACCTTTTTAACCATGAAAAACCTAGTTTTCATTTTGTTTTTACTGCCTTGTGTAGCTTTTGCGCCCGCAACGGATGCAAGTATGTCAGCTATTTCTGATGCTATCAAAAGAGGCGATGTAGAAACCTTATCAAAGTATTTTGATGCAGATGTAGAGGTTGCGGTATTGGATGATGAAGATATGTATGCTAAAGCAGAGGCAAAAGGCATTGTCAAAAAGTTTTTTGCGGAGTACCAGCCCAAAACATTTAGCCAAGTACATCAGGGAACTTCCAAAGGTAAGGATTCGCAATACTTGATTGGCAATTTGGTTGCAGGTGGTACGACCTTTAGAGTTTACCTTTACATGAAAGTGTCAAATGGTAATTATTTGATACAAGAGATTCGATTTGACAAAGAGTAAATTTTTTTCATAAAAATTAATATTCAAAAGGCTTGGTGATATTCACCAAGCCTTTTGTGTTTTAGAACAAATTAGGTTTCGTCTTTTTTCTTCTTAATCATTTCTAGCTGTTCAGCATCAGCTAAGTCTTGCAGTCTTTGCCCACTTTTTTTGGATTGTATCAAATCCGTTAAAGAAAGGAATTTTACAGCTACTCCGTCTAATTCTGCTTCGATTCTTCTTTCGTAACATTCTTCAAAATTTACGCCATCAACATCTACTATTATATCTATTCGATAGGGTTCATATCCTAATTGAATAATATTTTCAGGATTCTTAAAATCTGCTATACTTAAATCTAAACTTCCAAACCCAAATTGCTTTAACGAAGCTATTAATTTTTCTATATTTTCTTCAGATAACCAAATCCAAAAATCAATATCTCTGGTGTATCTTGGATAACCATGAAAATTTACAGCATAACCACCTACAATCAGATAGCTGACTTTATGTTCGTTTAATAATTCTATAAACTCTTTGAAATTCTTGTCGAGT
>JAHDEQ010000141.1:2598-11373 GCA_020628755.1 Saprospiraceae bacterium | reverse complement strand
AAGGAACATAAATTTATCTTTTCACGATTCATATCCATTCTTATGGCAAAAGAAATTAAAAGTAGAAGCGAAGATTACTCGCAATGGTACAATGATATTGTTCGCAAGGCACAATTGGCCGACCACTCGGCAGTCAGAGGTTGTATGGTCATCAAACCCAATGGCTTCGCCATTTGGGAAAACATAAAAGCACAGCTCGACAAAATGTTCAAAGAAACAGGACACGTCAATGCTTACTTCCCTTTATTTGTACCCAAAAGTTTGTTTGAAGCTGAAGAAAAAAATGCCGAAGGCTTTGCCAAAGAGTGCGCTGTTGTAACACACTATCGCCTCAAAAACGACCCTGCCGAAAAGGGCAAACTCATGGTTGATCCCGATGCTCGATTGGAAGAGGAGTTAGTCGTAAGACCAACAAGTGAAGCCATTATTTGGAATACCTACCGAGGTTGGATTAACTCTTATCGTGATTTGCCTTTGCTCATCAATCAATGGGCAAATGTGGTTCGCTGGGAAATGCGTACCCGCTTGTTTTTGCGTACAGCAGAATTTTTGTGGCAAGAAGGTCATACGGCACATTCTACCAAAGAAGAAGCGATTGAAGAAACTCGTAAAATACTTGCTATTTATGCCGATTTTGCCGAAAACTACATGGCAATGCCTGTTATAAAAGGTATAAAATCGGCGAACGAACGTTTTGCTGGTGCTGAAGATACTTATACAATTGAAGCCCTCATGCAAGACGCTCGTGCCTTGCAAGCAGGCACGTCCCACTTTTTGGGTCAAAATTTTGCAAAAGCATTTGATGTTCAATTTCTAAATCAGAACAACAAACGTGAATACGTTTGGGCAACTTCTTGGGGTGTTTCTACTCGTTTGATGGGAGGACTTATCATGACACATTCTGATGATGACGGCTTGGTTATACCTCCAAAACTTGCTCCCACTCAGGTTGTAATTGTTCCAATTCCAAAGCCAAACGAACAAATTGGCGAAGTAGCCGATAAAATCATGGCAAATCTTCGAGCCAAAGGTATTTCTGTCAAATTTGATACTGACAAGAAAAAACGTCCTGGCTTTAAATTTGCTGAATACGAAATGATTGGTATTCCTGTACGTATCGGTATTGGTATGCGTGATTTAGAGAAAGGAGTGGTAGAAATTGCTCGTCGTGATACCAAAGAAAAAATGTCTGTTCCTGTTGATGGCGTGGCTGATTTTGTAGCCAATTTATTGGACGAAATTCAGGATAATCTTTTCCAAAAAGCGGTCAAATTCCGTGACGAACACATCACCAAAGCCGACACTTTTGATGAGTTCAAAGAAATCATCAATGGCAAAGGCGGTTTTGTACATGCACATTGGGATGGAACGACCGAGACAGAAATTAAGATAAAAGAATTGACCAAAGCAACGATTCGTTGCATTCCGTTGGACAATGAAAAAGAAGAAGGAAAATGTATTCTTACAGGCAAACCTTCTACTCAACGAGTGCTTTTTGCAAAAGCTTATTGATTTGGTATAGTTGGATTAGTTAATCAGTTGACCAATTAACTAATCCATAAATATACTGATTGACAAAAAAAACACGTTGTAGAACAAAAAAGAATCATGCGCTATTTACTTCTATTCATAATTCCATTTTTGTGGTCGGGTTGTCGCAATGATGAACCCATACTTTTTGAGCTGGAATTTCGAGAAGATTTTGAGATTACAGCAGGACTAAATACGATTGAAACCCATCATTTTTTACTCCGAAATATAAATACCAATCTCGATTCTTATTTGTCCAGTTTTGGTTATCAGGAGTCGGATATATCACTTATCAACCCCAATAATGCAACACTAGAAGTCTTGTTTGGCAACAGCGATTTGGATTTTGTTTTTGAAGTTTCGGTACGTGCCTACAAAGAAAATCCACTTGACTATCAAGAGATTTTTTATCGTGAAAATGTCCCACTCAATACGAGTAGTGTTCTACAACTTTTGCCTACTTTGGTAGATGTAAAAAAGCTAATGCAAGAAGATGTTTTCAATATTGATGTTGCCTTTCTATTCAGAAATGCTCCACCTCAATTTATAGATGCCCGCTTGACACTTGACTTGTTGGCCAAGTAAGGACGAAGAATTATCAATGATTAATTTCAACAGATTTAAATTAGAAAACGGACTTACTGTCATTGTCCACGAAGACCACAGCACTCCGATGGCTGCGGTCAATGTATTATATAATGTAGGTTCTAAAGACGAACCCGAAAACAAAACAGGCTTTGCCCATTTGTTTGAGCATCTGATGTTTAGTGGTTCTGTCAACATTGAAGATTTTGACGATCCTGTTCAACGTGCAGGCGGCGATAGCAACGCCTTCACGAATAATGATTTGACCAATTTTTACATCACTATTCCTGCCGAAAATATCGAAACGGCTTTTTGGTTAGAATCCGATCGAATGTTGGAGTTGGGTTTCAGCGAAAAAGGTTTGGAAGTTCAGCGCAAAGTCGTCGTAGAAGAATTTAAAGAGACTTGCCTCAATCGTCCTTATGGCGATGTGTGGCATCACCTTTCGGAATTGGCTTTTAAAGAACATCCTTATAAATGGCCTACGATTGGTAAAATTCCAAAGCATATTGAGAATGCGACAATGGAGGATGTTCGACATTTTTATGATAAATATTACTGCCCCAGCAATGCGATTTTAGTCATAACAGGCAATGTAACTTTGGAACAGATACAAGAGCTTTCGCAAAAATGGTTTGGTGAAATTCCAGCAGGGACTAAACCCATGCGCCACCTCCCAATGGAGCCGCCGCAAGCTCAACTGCAAAAAAAGACCAGCGAAGCAAAAGTCCCTTTGGATGCCTTGTATATGGCTTTTCATATTTACGAACGAACACATCCTGACTATTATAAGATAGATTTATTGTCTGATGTATTGGCCAATGGTCGTTCGGCGCGTTTGTATCGTCGCTTGCTCAAAGAACAAAAATTATTTACCAGTATTGATGCTTACATCACAGGAAACATTGACCCAGGCTTGTTAATTATAGAAGGTAAACCAGCCGAGGGAGTCAGCTTGGAACAAGCTGAGGCAGCCATTTGGGAAGAACTCGAAATTCTCAAAAAAGAAATTATTCCACAAGAAGAGCTTCAAAAATATAAAAATAAGGTCGAAAGTACACTCGTCTTTTCCGAATCTAGTTATCTCAACAAAGCCATCAATCTAGCTTTTTTTGAACTCTTGGGCGATGCCAATAAAATCAACGAAGAAGCTGATTTGTACCAACAAGTCACTGTCCAAGACATTCACGATATTGCCAACCGTATCTTAGTCAAAGAAAATTGTTCCGAACTCTTTTATAAGTCCGTACAAAATACTGTGACCTAATTTGAACGTAAAAAATGAGTAAAATATTCAAGAAAAAGGGATTGGGAGCAAAAACATTACCAACAAATACCTTGGTAGTTTTCTCCAGAGCTACGTTCTGTGTCTATACGCACCAAGTCAATGACGATTTTATCCTTTGAGATTTGAGGAAGCACTTCTTTAAATTCTGATGCTTTATTTCCAATAACGATAACATCAGAATTATCTATCACCTCTTGTATAGACTCTTTGAGCAAGCGAGAAATATGTGGAATATGGCCAATAATATAGTCTTTGTTTTTGCCCATCAACTTTGACAATAATACGTTGCTATCATATAAAGACAAATCATAACCTTTGCCAATCAAGGTTTCAATGAGCGTTATCATAGGACTTTCA
Source organism: Saprospiraceae bacterium (assembly GCA_020628755.1). Lineage (GTDB taxonomy): Bacteria > Bacteroidota > Bacteroidia > Chitinophagales > Saprospiraceae > JAHDES01. The sequence continues at coordinate 7,613 of JAHDEQ010000141.1, read as the reverse complement.
CGCATATCATCTGTACCTGCCTTAAAAGCAAAACCAAGCACTCCGACTTTTCTTTTACCTGTCTCAAATACCATTTGTAAACCTCTTTGTACCTGATAATCATTGCTTTCGAGCAGGCTATTGAGCAATGGTGTTTTGACATCGAGTAACTTGGCTCTATAGTTGAGTCCTCGTACATCTTTGGGCAAACAAGACCCCCCAAAGGCAAACCCAGGTTTGAGATAGTAAGGCGATAAATTGAGTTTGGTGTCTTTGGCCACAATGTCCATTACCTTATGGCCGTCAACTTGTAGAGCTTTGCAAATATTACCAATTTCGTTAGCGAAGGTAATTTTCATGGCATGAAAATTATTATTGGCATATTTTATCATTTCCGACTCTTCGGGCTTGAGTGTATAAATGGGCGCATCAATATCTTTATACAATTCTTTGATTTGGGTTTCCGTTTTTTCGCTATTCGTTCCAATAATCGTGTAAGGCGGATTCCAAAAATCATAAATTGCTGTACCTTCTCTTAAAAATTCGGGATTAGAACCGACAGCAAAATCTATAAGATTTTGCTTGCCCGAAGCATTGGCAATGATTTCTGTGCATTCTTTTACCGTTCCTGGTACAACAGTGCTACGAATAAGTATAGAATGAAACCCTGATTTATCCTTTAAAGCCTCTCCTATTTGAAGACAAACTTTATAAATATAACTCAGGTCAATATTTCCATTGAGCTGACTCGGTGTACCGACACAGACAATCGAAACATCCGAAGCGTGTACAGCTTGCTGTACTTGCTTTAGAGCTTCAATTTTTCCCTTTGCTACGCCTTCGGCAATATATTCTTCTAAATCTTTTTCAACAATCGGTGATTTGCCTGAATTAATTAAATCAATCTTATGCTGATTAATATCAACGCCCCAAACTTGGTGACCCAATTTGGCGAAACAAGCACAAGACACTGCCCCGACATAACCTAAACCAAAGATGCTCAAATTCATAAAGTGGTAATTTCTATTCTTTTGAGGAAAGCAAACTTAGTGCCTCTAAGTTTTTTGTTTTATCAAACAAAGATTTTATGGATATCTCAAATCCAGCTAAGACTTGACTCGTAATGGTTTTGGAGTTTTCATTTGCTAAAACATATTCTTCTTCTCGAAGCAGATATTGCTCAACTTCTTCGGTGGCTGGGTCAACAATCCAATATTCTTGTACACCATTCTTTTGATAGTCTTGGTATTTTACGCCTCTATCTCTGGCTTCTGTAGAAGGAGAAGTGACTTCGATAATAAAATCGGGAACAGGAAAAAGAGTCAGTTCAGGATGAAAATCTTTGCTTTTTTCTGTCCCAAAAAAGCATAAGTCTGGCTCATAATCGTTACGAGGAAAACGAGTCATCACTTTCTCAACGCCAACATAACCTAAGTCGTGAATGTCAACATAAACAGTGACAAGACGTTGAATGAGATTCAAGACGACATTATGCCGTGAACGTACAGGCGAGTGTATGACCACTTCGCCATCAATAAATTCAGCTTTGATATCGGGTGTTACCCAATCATAAAAAGTTGCTCTATTTTTGCGCTCTTCTTCCCATATTTGTTGCAATTTTTCCAGATAGGCTGGAAAATGGGGCGAACGAACAATAGGTTTTAATATAGGTGCATACGACATGCTATTATTTTTATTCCAAGATACAGCTTTTTGTTTGTAAGTACAATTGTAGTATAAAGGAGCATTTACTTTGCACCTACCCTTGTATTCAGCACAAACTAAAGTATGCGCCACAATATTTAATCAAACAAGGCCATTAGCTCGTCTTTTTGCAAAGACTTCAAGACATTTTCGTCGGTGCGAATAATGTCTTTGGCGAGGTCTGCCTTTTTGCGTTGGAGTTTGAGAATTTTTTCTTCAATGGAATCTTTACAAATGAGCTTGTAAGCAAAAATCTGTTTGTCTTGACCGATGCGATGCGTTCGGTCAATCGCCTGCGCTTCGACAGCAGGATTCCACCAAGGGTCTAATATGTAAACATAGTCTGCTTTGGTGAGATTCATACCTGTATTTCCTGCTTTTAGACTTATCAAAAACACCTTGATTTCATCATCTTTCATAAAACGGTCAATCTCGGCTTGTCGCTTGGTTGTAGAACCGTCGAGGTAGGCATATTTGATGCCTCGCTCTTCGAGTTCTTTGCGAACAATACTCAACAAACTTACAAATTGAGAAAAAATCAAAGCATTGTGTTGGTCTAATTCTTCGGTAAGGTGCTGGAGCAAAATATTTATTTTGACTGAATCGGCATTGCTCCCCTTAAACGATTTGTTGAGCAAGAGAGGCGAATTGCACATTTGGCGAAGTCGGAGCAAGCCATCCAACATTTTGAATTTGGATTTGGCGATGCCTCGTTCTTGAACTTCGGTTTCGATGTCTTCTTTGATTTTGCGTTTGAGGTTGTTGTACAATTTTCGTTGAGTAGCTCCCATTTCGCAATAAATGATCGATTCTGTTTTTTCGGGCAAATCCTTTGCTACTTGTTCTTTGGTACGGCGCAAGAGGAAGGGATGCACCAACTTGCGGAGCAAGTTGGCCGCCTCTAGGTCGGCGTTATTATCAATAGGAATAGCAAAATTTTCTCTAAAGCTCGTTTTCGTACCCAACAAACCTGGCGAGGTAAAACTGAGTTGTGCATACAAATCGAAGGTATTATTTTCGATTGGTGTACCCGTCATCGCAATCTTGTTTTTAGCCTGCAACAAGCGCATGGCTTTATAGCGTTTGGAATCGGGGTTTTTGATGGCTTGCGACTCATCCAAAATAATATAATTGAACTCAAAATCTTTAAAAACTTCAATGTCTGATGTCGCTGTACCGTAGGTCGTAATAATGATATTGATAGGTAAAATGGCTTCCATATTTTTTTTGCGACCTGCCCCGTGATGAATGACGTATTTGAGGTCAGGACAAAATTTGTCTATCTCGGCTGCCCAATTAAACAGCAAACTACGTGGTACAATAACGATAGAAGGGCCTTTGTCAATATTATCGGCTAATAATGTGATAACTTGTAGGGTTTTACCCAAACCCATATCATCAGCTAAGATGCCACCAAAGCCCGACTCGTCTAGGAATTTGAGCCATTCAAAACCATGTTTTTGATAGTCTCGCAAATCAGCATTGACAATACTTGGCAAAGCATATTGCTTGTTGAGTTCGATTTGTGCTAGTCGTTGCTTTTTGGCTTTGAGCTCTTTTAGAATTTTTTTGTCGTCAATATCTTCAAATAAATCGTCTATGATATTGAAACGATATTTAGAAATTTTGACTTGTCCTTTTTCGACATCGGCTACTGCCAAAACTTTTCGGGCATGCTCCAACCACTCTTCGGGCAGAATACCCAAAGAACCATCTTTGAGTTTGACAAAACTTTCTTTGTTGCGAAGGGCTTTAATCCAGTCAGCTGCTTTGACGACTTCGTCGCCAAAAGATACGCCCATATCAACCTCGAACCAATCGATACCTGACTTGACGTGCGAAAAAGTAACTGCTCGATGTGTGCTATAATTAAAATTAGATAAATCTTTGACTCCAACTACTTCGATTCCTACAGCTTCGCAAGCCTCGTTGAAGTGCATAAACCAATAGTTGTTTATCATTTCTCGAATATCGAGAAATACATAGTCTTGAACTTGTATGGGATTGTTAAAATCAGGATGTGCGTTTTTTAAAAAGTCAATTAAAAACTCACGGTCGCTATGATTGGGGCGATAGATTTTGTCTTCTATCATCGCACTTTCGCTTTCGTAGGCATTGAAACTGTAGTCGCCGTATTTGAGTCTTGGCTCAAACAAGACAAAAGTACCCAACTCACGTAGCATAATTTGATAGCGAGGATTTTCTAAGGTTTCTTCTTCCAATATTAAGCCCTCTTCTACTTTTACTTCAAAATGCTGCTGCAAGCCATTTACTAGTTCAGAATATTGTTTTTGATTGGTAAACGGAATTATCAAAACATCCGAGGCTGGAAAAAGCTGCATAAAATCGTAAAACCGATGATGAGGAAATAGATATGCAGTCTTTGCTGTCGTACCAAAAACGGTATTGATATATATAAACTTTGAAAACTCGAAGGCTTGCTCTTCGTGCGTGATTTGGCGTTCGATATGAACTAAGCCATCTTTTTTATAAATATTAAACGTGCATTGCAACGGATTCGGGTCAAACTTAACTAAGTGCAATTCGGACGCTTTGGGATTACCATATTTCATGTCCTCATTGCTGACATAGTTATAAATCTCATTGATTTGGTCAATATTTTCGAGGATAATATTTTGGATGTCCTCAAATTGTTTTTGGGGTGTATCTCCTTGCAAAGCAAGGAACAAATCTTGACCGATAGATTTATAAGGTTCGGGAAAACTATGTGGAAAATCCTCTACTCTGCGTCCTGTACCATGTATGCCCTCTTTGGTTTTGAAGCCATTGCCTTGTACAAAGTAGAGCAATAAAGCCTTTTCTTGTTCATCATCTTCATCATAGTCATAAGCATAGTCCTCATCTTCTTTGCCCCAAAAGAAGCCGTATTTTTTGGTTCGTCCTTCTTCAAAAGTTCTGACTTGTTTTTGAAAGGCAGATTCACGTGATTTTCTTTCTTTATTGAAAAAATCTTTGGTTTGGTTCAACCACTCAACTCCTAATACATTATCCTTTATGGCTTTTATTCCAAAGCCATTTTCGTTAAGTAAAACCTGAAAATACTTATGAAATGCTTCTTTAGCCACACCAAAATTTCTTACCCCGTGACTTACAATATCATCATAACGCAAACTCCCCGTCAAGAAGCCCGATGATTCTATACTTTGTTTGGCTTTTCCTAAGAGTGCCATTTGGTGCTCGCAGAAGGTATCCATTTTTTTATTGCAGGTCTCGCATTTTATCCACAATAATTCATCTTCCCATTTTAGCGTAATTGCTTGCGACCTATAACGTCCATAATAGTCCCCGTAGGTTGAGACTGATTTGATTTG
>JAHDEQ010000141.1:0-2498 GCA_020628755.1 Saprospiraceae bacterium | reverse complement strand
TAAGCCAATAAAATAAATAAGACATTGACAATAAATAAAATTCCTGTTGCTTGCATATGTGTCAAGCCTGTGTCTAAAAGGAGGTGATGGATGTGTGTCCGATCGGGATGGAAGGGTGACTTACCTTTTAGGATACGAGTGGTAAAAACACGTAAGGTATCAAAAAGTGGTAAGACTAAAATGCCAATAGCAACGGCTGGTCCCGAATGAATGGTACAAGGGTGATTGGCTGCGCCAAGCACCCGATTGTAATCTATAAATTCGATAATCAAAACCGAACATATTAAACCCAATAATAGAGAACCTGTATCGCCCATAAAAATCTTGGCAGGTGTGAAATTATATTTTAAAAATGCCACTGTAGCTCCTACTAAAGAGAAGGCAACAATAGCGAGTTCGATTCGGTCAACCATCAAAAACCAGATGCCTAGTATAAATGCCACCAGCGAAGCGATGCTACCCGCCAAACCATTGATGCCATCAATAAGATTGAAGGCATTGATGACGACAATAATTGTGAAAATTGACAAAGGTGCTCCTACATAAGGCGAAATCTCGTAAACCCCAAAAATACCGTAAAGGCTACGCAGCAAAATCTCGGCCTTGAATACAATAATAGCGGCTGCAATTAACTGTCCTATAAGTTTTACTTTTGGCGTTACGGGCAAAATGTCGTCTTTTGCTCCTATCAAAAATATGATTACCAAACTACACAAAATATACTGCAAACCCGCAAAAACCCGAAATGGTGTCCAAAATACGATTGAAAATACCATGCCTGCAAAGATAGCAATACCTCCCAACGATGGCGTTTTTACGGTATGCGAACGACGTTCGCCTGGCTCGTCGTACAAACGCTTGACCCGTGCTACCCTAATGATAGATGGAACTATAAAATAGGTGATGCAAAAAGAAGTTATGAAGGCAAGTATAATGTCGTACATTAAAAATCGTAGTAATAATTGTTTAGTCGGGTTACAAGACCCACAAATATATAATTTGTTGTATTGTTTTTCAATATATCTGTTTCTATATCGGTACTAAATTTTCGGTAAGTGTAGCCTATCTCGAAACGCAAATTGTAACTCGGATTGATGAGATAACCCAAATTTGCATTCAAATACATCATATCGGTTTGAATACCTTGTAGAGGCGTATTGTCATAATCTTGCTCTCTTTCATCATACGAAATATAAACATCGCTGCCCCAGTTCGTATCAGAATTATCTCTACCCTGCTGGGCAAACATCAGTGAACCAGAAAGCGAAAAGCGTTTGACTTGGTATTGAATATTGGTAATGGATTCAACAAAATTGGCACCCAAAGGGTGTGCCAATGGCTGCCCATAATGTGCGTAATTTTGTAGTACAAACTTATGGCTATAAGTATAAGGGCGTGTCCAATTGACCTCTGTTTGAAAAGTCAATCCTTCTACAAAAGTATCAAAAGATTTAAAGCCGAGTTGCCAGCCATATTTGTTGGCCCACCAACCATTGCCTGCCCTTAATTCAGAAAACTTAAATTCATCTAAAATAAACTGTCCGTAAGCATATAATTGGTTCGTAATTTTATATTTCAAATTGAGTCCAATGAGTGCATTGGCCGAACGTGAACCCACTGAAAACTCTACAGGTCGGAAAAATATAACAGGGTTCAAAAAATTGACATCCAAACCTCTTGTCCCATCTTCGTCACCATAAATAACGGTTTCAAACAGTCCAAAATTGAGACGTTTGGTCAAGTTAAACGATACAAAATGTGACGAAGTGTATTTGTTTAAGAAAGAACCATCCGAGTAAGTTTCATAAACATCAAGCATTTTGGTGTAAAGCACCCAATATTTGATTTTCCAAACTTCGGCAGTAATTCTAAAATAAGGATAATTAAAACTATTGTCCGACAGTAGCAAGGAACGATAACCATCGCCCAAAAAATGCTTGCCATGCCCAAACTGAAAATTAAAATATTGATTGGGCTGATAGGTAATATTTCCATTGGCAAAACCATAATCTCTGGCATCGCTTTCGTTAAAGACTTTGTATTTTCCTTGTCCTGGGTTGACTTGTGTAGCGTTGGCATAATCCCAAATATATTTGGGATGTAAGGCTTGGTTTTCGTAAAAATCGGAATAAAAAGTAAATCGCTCACCGACATTTCCCATTAGCTGAAAACCTCGTGTATTTTGATACGGCGTTTGCTCTGTCCAATTGTTGTCTTGTCCTAATCTCAAATTCAATAGTGGATTGGCTATGATATTATAATCTTTATTTTTGATATGAATAAAATGCTCGTTCAACAATTTTCGGCCGAGCCATTTTTGGGTAGCAAAATTGGAATTGATTTGGAGATTGGCTAAAGTTGAATCGGCTATTGATTTGACTTCAAAACTGCTATACGGTTGGATAGAAGTATGTATTGAATTTCCTAGCTCGTACAAGTGGTTTTCATAGTGCTGTATAGCACTATGCGACGCTGGCATATTGCCATACTGAGCCTTT
>JAHDEQ010000140.1 GCA_020628755.1 Saprospiraceae bacterium | reverse complement strand
TTGTCCATTACAATTTATTTTTATACCTTTGCATCGCTTTTTGTTAAACTATAATTTATTTGCGGTTTTAAAAAGGAATTTTAGTGCTGCGATTGGATTAAAATAATTTATAAAATGTCAAGAGTTTGTCAACTAACGGGAAAAAGACCAATAACAGGTAATAATGTTTCCCACTCAAATAGAAAAACCAAACGTCGTTTTTTGCCAAATTTGCAAAAAAAGCGTTTCTTTATCCCTGAAACAGATCAGTGGGTTACACTCAAAGTATCTTCTAAAGCAGTTCGTAATATCAATCGTTTGGGTATTTTTGCTTACTTGAAAAAGTTGGAAAGAGCTGGTGTAGATACTGGTGTAAAGCTAAATATTAAATAGAATTTTTAAAAATTAACCTTCTTTGACAAAATCTGTGTTCCGTTCAAAATAAAAGAGAGAACGACCGTAGGAAGTGAACAATTTTAGATTTGGATGGAAATATTTTACAGAAAAGGTCAAAGAATCATAATTAATTATAATGGCAAAGAAGTCAAAAGGTAATAGAATACAGATTATCTTGGAATGCACTGAGCACAAATCAAGTGGTATGCCAGGTACATCTCGTTATGTTACGCAGAAAAACAGAAAAAATACTCCAGATCGCTTGGAGATTAAAAAATACAACCCGATATTGAAGAAAATGACGGTTCATAAAGAAATCAAGTAATTTTCTTCACCCAATCCGATTTTACTGGTTAAAATTTTTGTTTAATCATTTAAAAAAATTATCATGGCTAAAGTATCTAAAAACGCCCGTGTAGCACAGCGTGCCGCGAATGCAGGTTCGGGTAGAGATTTTGTAAAAGTTATTAAAAGTATCAAAAATCCTGTTACAGGTAAATACACTTATAAGGAAGTGATGATACACAAAGACAAAGTGAAAGAGTTTTTCGCTGATAAAAAATAAGATACTTTAGAAGTATTTTTATCAAACTATTTGTTATCAAAATAGTCCATCAAAAAGGCTTTTCTTAGTGTTAAGAAAAGCCTTTCTGTAGTTGTAGAAAGATGAAATGAGAAAACTATAATTAATTTCCAACTGTTTTAATACTGTTGAACGAAAATAAATTTAAAATTATCCGTAACAGCGACTTTAGTCGCTGAAAATCTAGAATGGCAGCTAAAGCAACCCTTATTTTTTTTTAATAATTTTTGTTACACGGTATTTAATAACAGTTACACTAACATTCAAAACCGTATGAGCTTTTTTAAAAAGTTTTTTTCTAAAAAGAAAGAAGAAGATCTCGACAAAGGTCTCGAAAAAACCAAGGACAGTATCTTTGGTAAAATATCCAAAGCCGTTGCTGGAAAATCAACTGTTGATATTGAAGTCCTTGATGAACTCGAACAAATTCTGATTACTTCTGATGTTGGACTAGACACTACTGTAAAAATAATCGAACGTATAGAAGCTCGTGTTGCACGAGATAAATACGTCAATGCCGCAGAACTCAACGAGATTTTACGAGACGAAATCGTACAGCTTCTTGCAGAAACGAATACTGAACAACTCGAAGATTTTACCTTTCCCGATAAAGGCAGACCTTATACCTTATTGGTCGTGGGAGTCAATGGCGTTGGTAAAACAACTACCATTGGAAAATTGGCGCACCAGTACGTTCAAAGAGGTAAAAAAGTGGTCATAGGGGCAGGCGATACTTTTCGTGCTGCGGCAGTTGACCAATTGCAAATTTGGGCAGATCGAGTAGGCTGTGATTTTTATGCCAAAGGAATGAATACCGATCCTGCGGCGGTTGCTTACGAAACCGTTAACTATGCTGTCCAGCACAATTGCGACATCGCAATTGTGGACACAGCTGGTCGTTTACATACCAAAAAAGGCCTGATGCAAGAGTTATCTAAAATCAAACGCTCAATGGGTAAACGTATGGAAGGTTCGCCCGATGAAGTGATGCTCGTGTTGGATGCGACAACTGGCCAAAATGCAATAGAACAGTGTACACAATTTTCGGAAGCAACAGAGGTTACTTCCCTGGCTCTCACCAAGTTAGATGGTACGGCCAAAGGTGGAGTTGCAATTGGTATTTCTGACCAATTCAAAATTCCAATCAAATACATTGGTGTGGGCGAAGGTATGGATATGCTTCAAATCTTTAACAAACGTGCCTTTGTAGATTCGCTTTTTAAGAAAAGTGATAAATCGAAAATACAGTAAATTTGCATCACAAACTTTAGTCTGTAACTTGTTTTACAGACTAAAGTTTGTGATACATTCTTTTTCTAAAACATCGGAGGAACTGGTTTATTTCCCAAAATTCCTTCAATTTTTTCTGTAATCTCATCCGTAAGTAAGGGTAAAACATCCAAAGAACTTAAAGTTTCTTCCAAGTGATGAACCTTAGACGCTCCCAAAATTATCGTACTTACATTAGGATTTTTAGCACACCAAGCAATCGCTAATTTGGGCAGAGAAGTACCCAATTCCAGAGCCAATTCATTTAAAAGTTGAGCCTTTTCTATACGCTCAACCGACAAAGAACGCTCTTTGAGCCATTCCAAACCTTCCATACCTAAGCGAGTTCCTTTCGGGAATTTTCCGAGATATTTATCTGTTAAAACGCCCGAAGCTAGGGGCGACCAAATTGTTGTTCCCAAACCAACCGTTTTAAATATTTGGCTGTATTCCACCTCTAATTTGTCTCTATGAAACATATTATATTGTGGTTGTTCCATTGTTGGACCAATAAGGCGCAAATCTCTCGCTACCATATGCGCTTCCATAATTTCTTGAGCCGACCATTCAGAAGTTCCCCAATATAAAATTTTACCTTGTTGAATCAAATGATTCATTGCCCAAACTGTCTCTTCGATTGGTGTATTTTTATCGGGACGATGGCAGAAAAATAAGTCCAAATAATCAACTTGCAAACGCTTTAAAGCAGCATCGCAAGCCTCAAAAATATGTTTACGACTTAGTCCTGTTTGGTTGGGCAATTTTCGACCATCGCCAAAATAGACTTTGCTCGAAACGACATAAGAAGTTCTATCCCAATTGAGTTTTTTTAGGATTTTACCCATGACACGTTCGGATTCGCCACGAGCGTAGATTTCAGCATTATCAAAAAAATTGACTCCTTTTTCATAAGCCAAAACCATCAATTTTTCAGCAATATCATCGCCAATTTGCTTACCAAAGGTAAGCCAACTCCCAAGCGAGAGCGTACTGACTTGCAAACCAGATTTTCCTAATCGTTTATATTCCATAAGTTTTGATTTTTATTTTTGGTGAAGATAAAAAAATTGTACTTTGAGGCTCTCAAATTCAATCAAATTAAAAATGAAATCATCAAACCTCCCTTTTCTTCTTATTCTTTTCGTTTTAGTATTAACAAATAGTTGTACCTCTGATGAACGTTCCAAGGCTTTTGTCGGTGTTTGGCAAAATCAAAAAAATCCAAATGAAAAATGGGAAATCACCCAAACCACGACGGGTTTTTCGGGCAAAAATTTAGGTCAAAACAATACTTACCCTTTTGAGCAAGAAACTTGGAAAGTTAATGCTGACCAACGTGTTATTCGCTTGATGCCAAATCAAAAAGAAGGAACAACTTTGTCTTATCTATTAGCCAAAGACCAAATTTTAAGAACTCCGCCTGGCAATATTTATGTACGTGTGGCTGGCGCAGAATGAGCTTTACGCTTCCAAACCAAATCAGGAATTTCTTGCGTTTTATCAATAATGCCAGCAATTTTTAGGTGATAAACCACACTTTTTAGCATTTTGTCGGAGACCCAACCGTGTGCTGCCCAAGCCGTGCTATGATACCAACGCTCTGTGTCCGCAAGTTCTAATTGGTAGCGTTTGCTTACTTCTTCAATACTGTTTTCGTCTTGCATAAAACGGTCACAACTGTCATGAATCGTCCGCAAAATTCGGATAATCATTTCGGGTTCGCTATCCAAAATCTCGTCTCGGGCTGCCATAACGAAGCAAGGCCAGGGCGTTTTATATTCGCCTACACGTCGTAGCAAGCCTGAATCTACAAAGGGTTTTGTAGTATATTTTTCCCAATAAAAAACATCGGTTTCCAAGTTTTGAAGCGATTCTAATGCACCATCTAAGTTTTTGATGATTTGAAATTGCTCTTTGTCTATCTGATGTCCCTTGCTGTTGGCATCTACAATTGCCATAAGATGTGAGCCAGAGCCAAACCGACTGATTCCATATTTTTTATCAAAAATGTGTTGGTAATTATCCAGCGTATTTTTAGCTCCCGTATGCACGCCCCAAGTTAGTGGAGTCGTCACATACAAAGAAATGATTTTGCTTGCGTTGCCTCGAATAATATCGGTAATAATACCTTCGGTCAAAAGTATGCAAATGTCCACTTCGTTGGCTCGTAGAGCTTTGGTCATTTGTCCTGTTCCACCCTTAAACGTAATCCATTCTACTTCGATGCCTCGCTCTGCAAATTCACCATTTTCGATGGCTTTGTGTATCGGCAAATTGAAATGTTCGGGTACGCCACCAATTCTAATTTTTTTCAAATCCATTTTTTTGTATTTCTAAATATTCTTCTTCTTTAAAATCAAAATAATTGGTATTGAGGTCTTTGTATTTATAAAATTTGTTCATGTAAAAAAGAATATCTTTGGAATGTTGAACTTCTTTTTGTCTGGAATGTAGATTTTTGTAAATGAAAAGGCTTTGCTGCTGTTCTGACTTTTCGATGATTGAATAAAACAAGGTTTCAAAGGGAACAGCCCAGTTCATTTCAAGGGCTTGGTCTCGCATTATTTGTTCGGTAGCCATAAGTTTTTGCGTAGGTTGCGCTTGGCAAAGCGCAACTAGACGACCGACTTTTTGGTACCTTGTTTCAAAATACTCATGACCATTTCCTATTACAAATAATCTTAAAACAAAGAAAACAAAAATTAGTTTTATCACCCATTTTCGAGCTTGCCATTTATGTCCAAATTCAAAAATCAATGGAATTATTACAAATAATGTCATCGGAAAATAAAAACTTTCGATATAAAAATACTCTGCGCCAGAGGCATGTGTGATATTGACAAAAAATAGGTAAATAAGCGTGCTACTTATTATCAAAAGGGCTTTGAGCCAAGCCTTGTTTTGAATATAAAATATCAATAGACCTAGAAATAAAATTGGGAAAAAGAAAAAGGTCTCTTTGCAATGTTCCCAAAACTGGAGATTACTGTCTAGTTTCCAATAGGCAGGGTAGTACTGCTCCAAATTTTGGAGCAAGTAGCGGTTTTTGGCACTGTCATACCAATTTTTAAAAAAGATAGATTTTACCAACCAAGTTAATAGCATCACTATAATAATGGCGTAATACTCCCAACGTTGAAACAACTTATAGTGTAGCCAAAAGAAAGCCCATAAGAATCCAAATACAAAAAATATTAATGGATGATAAAACACTAAAGTAATGATAAGCGGAATTGCGATAGCAAAAGAGGCGATGTTTAATTGCTGTCTTTGAAAAACAAAGGCAAAGAAAACCAAAAGCAAACCGAGGGCTTGTTGATACTCCGAAATGGTCCAATAAAATGCTCCATTAACTTGCGCTACAAACAAAAAAGCCATCGCCAAAGCCAAAAAATCATTTCTAAAAACTCGACTGAGTAGAAAATAAAAAACCAATTGCAAGAACACAAAAGACAAGGAATACACAAACAAAATCCACTCAACCGATGCACCCAATTTGATAAATAGTAAAGGAAGCCATTGTACCAAAGCGACTCCAAAACGATTGACTTGCACCTGAAAAGTGCCTTCGTTGATAAGCCAAAATGCTTGAAAAGCCACATCCATACAGACGGCTCTTTCTTTCCAAAAAAGGGCAGCAAAAACGAAAAGCACAGCAAAAACCATATAACCCAAATAGGAATATTGAGCCGTATTGAATTGAAAGTTTTCTCGTGTGAATGGATTATTTTTCATGTAATGCCCAAAAATACAAATCTTTATAGTGAAAAAAAATCACTATCTTTCCTGCATGACAACAATATATATGATTCGGCATGGGCAGGCTTCTGTTTTGAGTGACAACTATGACCAACTATCGGATTTAGGAAAAAAACAAGCTCAACTTTTAGGCGAATATTTTGTTGAACAAAATATTCAGCTTGATAAAATTATCAGAGGCCCTTTGTATCGACATGAGCAAAGCACCCAACACTTTATAGAGGCTTATCAAAAGACTAAAATCGAAATACCTCCAATAGAAATCCGAGAGGCTTTTAGAGAACATCAAGGGCCCAAAATGGTGCGAGAACTTGCTCCAAGTTTGTTGCAGGAAGAAGAATATTTAAAGGAAATTCATGCAAAAGCTGCTGTGACACGTCAAGAGGCAATTCGTAAATATTTGCGTACCTATGAGTACATTACGAGATTGTGGGCGAGGGGAGAACTGGACGAAAGAACTGCTCACATTCAATCTTGGAAGACATTCAATGAAATAGTTGTAGATGGAATCCAAGAATTGGAAAAAGAAAAAAGAAAAACCATTGCAATAATTGCGTCGGGCGGCAATGTAGCTGCATTGATGGCTTATGTCTTGGAGCTTTCGCCTGAAAAAGCAATGGAAGTCAGTTGGATTATGGATAATTCCTCGGTCACGAAAGTATATTTATCTTCCAAACGAAAAAGTGTTCACTATTTTAATTGTACGAGTCATTTGCAAGATGCTACAATGATTACTACGATTTAAAAACGACAATTTTATTTTATGAAAAATATTAAACTGTTATTACTCCTCTTATTATTTGGTGTCAACCAAATAGTTGCACAAAAAACGAGTCCTGAATCAAGCCCAAAAAGTCTTTACCAAACTATAGATAATTTGGCCGATAATATTGAGTCAAAGGTTATAGAATGGAGACGGCACATGCACCAAAATCCAGAATTGTCAAACCGAGAATTTGAAACGGCTAAATATGTTGCGGCACACCTCAAACATCTTGGTATGGAAGTCACGACGGAAGTAGCGCATACGGGCGTGATTGGTGTATTAAAAGGTGGCAAATCTGGCCCCACTATAGGTTTGCGAGCCGATATGGATGCCTTGCCTGTGACGGAGCGAGTGGATTTGCCTTTTGCTTCAAAAGTAAAATCTACTTACCTCGATGAGGAGGTTGGAGTGATGCACGCTTGCGGTCACGACACGCACGTAGCGATGTTGATGGGTGCAGCCGAGATTTTAGCCCAACTAAAAGACGAAATTCAAGGTACGATTGTTTTTATTTTTCAACCTGCAGAAGAAGGTGCGCCTCCAGGCGAAGAAGGCGGTGCAAAACTCATGGTTAAAGAAGGTATCATGGAAACCTATGGAATTGATGTGGTTTTTGGAATGCACATTAGTTCGGGTTTGCCTATCAATACAATTCGTTATAAAATGGGCGGTGCAATGGCGGCTTCAGATCGTTTTGTAATAAAAGTCAAAGGTAAACAAACGCATGGTTCACGCCCCTGGGGCGGCGTTGACCCCATCACGACTTCTGCGCTTATCATCAATGGATTGCAAACCATCGTTAGTCGTCAAACCGAATTGACCAAGGAAGCAGCCGTTATCACCATCGGAAAAATCCAAGGAGGTGTTCGTAATAATATTATCCCCGAAGAGTGCGAAATGATTGGAACTATCCGAACCCTTGATGTCGGGATGCAAGAAAAAATTCACGAAAAAATACGTAAAACTGCTACTTTAATTGCCGAGAGTCAAGGTGCTGAGGCTGAGGTAGATATACAGATTGGCTATCCTGTTACTTTTAACAATCATGACCTGACCCGAAAGATGCTACCGACGCTTTTTAGAGTAGCAGGTGAAGATCAAGTACTTGTTTCGAGTGCGATAACGGGCGCAGAGGATTTTTCATTTTTTGCACAAAAAGTACCCGGTTTGTATTTCTTTTTGGGTGGTTTGTCACCTGATACTGACCCTTTTGACGCACCTGGACATCATACGCCTGATTTTCGGATAGACGAAAGAGGTATGAAACTCGGTGTTCGGACTTTTTGTAATATGGTTTTCGATTATGGAAATCAGCAGTAAAATCATGTCCAGATTCGCAAAAGATTTGAATTCAAATCTTTTGCGAATCCTAATCACTTCTTATACTATTTTTTAGCTGCAATTGGCTCGCTGATAGGCACTTCTTCAAAGCTGATTCGATTCCATTTCATAGAGCGATACTTGGACAGATGACAAGTATAAGCGACAAGTGTACCATCTTTTTCTTTTATATGGACAGGAAAAGAAAGCGTATATAAGTCTATAAAGGGATAATAATCTTTGGCTCTAATTCTGTTCGATTCTAGGAAGATATGACTTGTAGTAATATCTTGATAAGGATTTTTTTCTAAAGTTTTATGAACAATGCGGCTCAATTTTTTACTCGAATAGGATGATTCATTTTGAGCCAAAAGGGTAGAGGTGAAGGATAAACAAACTATAAAAAGGGCGACAAATTTTAGATTTTTCATGATTCAAACATTTTATTAGTAGATGATTTACACTATTAGTAATTGGGTCGAAATAAATTTACACTCTTGCTTCCTTGAATTAGCTTTATTAACGTCATTAATCAATGACTTATAATATTCACTAATTGCAAGGAATGTAAATTTATTCTCTCCCTTAATGTTTGAATGAAATCTAATTTGTCCCCCTTTAGGTGAATTTATTTTAAAACAATCACTTATTTTGCAATGGTCACTTTGACAGTTTTTTGAGTATTGTCAGCTTTAAAATTTAGAAAGTAAAGGCCAGGTGCTAAATTGTATTTAGTCAAGTCGATTTGCTTCACAAATCGCCCTGCCGCACTTGAACCATTAATTTCTGTAATGGTAGAAATTTTATCGCCAATAACAGAATACAAATCCAATTGCAAATCAGCAGCTTCTTCAAGTTCATAGTTCACCGTCAAATTGCCAAAAGTAGGATTTGGAAATACTTGAAATTTGACATTAGAAGCTAAATCTTTGGTAGAAGAAGCCAATCCAAAATAAGCAATCAAGGTATCGGGCTGAGTCAGCGTGATACTCGCTCTACGGCTAAATTCATCTGGAAAAATGGTATTGCCTGTTTTGCTTTCCCATCGCACAAACTCAAAAACCTCATCATCAAAAGCTCTCGCTTTGATGAGGTTTTCCATACCACCAAAATAATTACCAGACCAGGGGAAATTTTCAATATCTAAAGTATTCAAATCAATTTCTCCAACGCCTTGTGGTTCTACCATTAAAGTCAAATTGTATGGCCCCGTCACATCAAAACATTCTACCATACCATCATCAAGAAGCGTGCAGCGTTGTTCAATAAAACCTCGTAAACGTTGTACATTTTCTTCCCATTCTTCTACACTACGTCCCCAACGGTCAATATGGCGTGGCATTTCAGGCGCAATAGTCGCAATCATAGAATCCAGTGTATTGAGCATATTTTCACAAGTATAAACCGTATTCATCAAATCGGCTTGGCGTGAATAATACAATTGTCTAAATTCAGGACTTTCTTCTTGTAATTTCAAAAAGATTTTTTCGTGTTTTCCAACATCTCCGCCGCCCCAATAGCTACCAAAAAACTCGTCCATATATTCCGAAATATCATCAATATCGCAAGGCACAGCGTCAGGTTGTGTATTGGGAACTCCCGAATAATTGATGTAATAATCAAAGGTCGCATCATTATCCCATAGGATATAACCCCATTTTTTGTGGTCGCCATCTGGATTGAGGCCACGCCACCAACCTGTATTATAATTAAGCCAATCTGATGCAACAGAATTGAGATTGGCTATCATATAGTCAATCAAACTAACCAATTTTATATTGTCTTTTACAACTTGGTAGTTGCTGGAATCACTCATATCATTATCCAAAACAAAATCTCTTATTATACCCCAATCTTCAAATGCTTGGTCGCCTCCATATTCCGCCCATGTATCGCCCCAAGTGGCCAAATATTGTAAATTAAATTTGTCTTGGTCATAATATTCTTTGGTATAATCATGGTCAACTGGACGCTCACGCAAACCATAAACGCCCCAATAGTCGCCATTTAAGAAAACGATTATTCGTTCTACTGCACGCACATCCAATTCCATACCTCCTTGAAGTGCTAACTCATGTACATATTCGTCCCGAACATGACAGCTTCCCTCATGTGCATCATCTTGGATTGCAGGATAGTTGTCATCCCCCGAAGCACGAAACATCAAACGTTGATGTTCCTCACGGTCAGAATAATTAAATAATTCTGCTTGAATCGCCTTAGTATAACCCATTTCGTCCCGACAAACAAAGTCCAAACTACGATGTGGATTGACCCAAGAATCTTGTCCATGTCTATTTAACTCACCATAAGAACGAGCATAAACATCTTTGGCAGGGTCAAAATATTCAACCGAGCCGATAGGGCGCAATTCGCCCTCTCCATTCGCCAAATCTTGCACTCTATCCGCAGCTACCGAAAATACAGGAAGTGTAAAAGTCTCATCTATAAAATAAGTATTGTAAGCAATTTTACCTGGCAAAATCGCCGTCGTATCACTAAAGGACAAGGCTTTGACAACCCTTGTTTCAGCTACTTCAATCGGACCACTATATATAGGCGAATCTTCTGTTGGAGCATTGCCATCTAAGCTGTAACGCATCACAGAATTTGGCTCATTATTAATAATATTTACGGTTTGAGAACCTTCATAAAAACCAGCATCCAAAACGATGGTTGGCTCAGAAGTATAACCATCAAATTGAGGTGCTTCATTGTTAGAAGCATTGAGGGTAGGGGAGGTACACACTTTCCAATCGCTTGCGCCATCGGTTGATTTACAACGAGAATGTCCCAACAAAGTCAACTCAAGCTCCTGACTTTCTACTAATGTTCCATCAGGCTGCGACAAAACGACAAATTCGTTGTCTTTTGTTTGAGTCAATTTATAACTCGTATGAATGTCATTTCCATTAACCAAATCTCTGCCCGAACACCAAACCAATACAAAGCCATTCGCCTCAATTTCGATGCCTTCAGGAAAAGCCCATTTAGTAGGATTATCTTCTTTGTCTGACAAAAACCAGCCTTCCAAATTTACGGTCTCATCGCTTGTATTGTACAATTCAATCCAGTCTTCAAATTTTTGAAAACTATCAGGATGTTCGTTCATGTTGGATGCTGAATATTCATTGATGACAATTTGAGCGTGACCACCAAGAACTATAAAAAAGAACAATATGGAAAATGTAATTTTTAAGAGGTTCATATATTTTCTTTTGAATGAATAATGATTCTTTATATAAGACAAATTTATCCAAAATTTCCCCTATAATGAAAAATACGCAATTGAGTATTCGTCGGTAATATGTCAAAACCAATAAATAAACTATAAT
>JAHDEQ010000139.1:2322-11460 GCA_020628755.1 Saprospiraceae bacterium | reverse complement strand
GAATGTGCTGCTGGTGTAGCTTTAGCCGAAGACCTCGCAGGTGCGGCCGCACCTGCCGAACCACCAAACAAATCGCCCTGAACCGCTTGTTCTTGTTGACCCAAAATAGATTTCGCCAAACTTCTAAATTCTAAATCTTTAAATAAAGTACTCAATTTTTCTCTATCAAAAGGCACAATTTTATACTCTTCAGCATCAAATTGTACAGGAACATTCAAATCAATTGTTGCCAATTTTTTAGATAAAATTCCTTGTTCTGCAAAGGTTTCAACTTTCTCTTTTTGCTTGCCTTTGAGTTGGTCAGTATTTTCTAAAAGTCTTTCTAAAGAATCAAATTGCTTGAGCAATTTGACGGCTGTTTTTGCTCCAATTCCAGGTATTCCTGGAATATTATCTACGGCATCTCCTTGCATTCCGAGTACATCAATGACTTGTTCAACTCGCTCAATCTGCCACTTCTCTAATACTTCTGGCACACCCAAAATATCAACGCCATTGCCCGAACGTGCGGGTTTGTACATAAAGATATTTTCGGAAACGAGTTGGGCATAATCCTTATCAGGCGTGACCATGTAAACTTTGAATCCTTCTTTTTCGGCTTGCTTGGCAATCGTACCAATTACATCGTCGGCTTCATAGCCTTGTTTCTCTACAATCGGAATATTGAAGGCCTCGATAATAGCTCGAATATAGGGAAAAGCGGTTGTTATGTCTTCGGGTTGTGCTTCTCGATTGGCTTTGTACTCTTCGAACATTTCGTGCCGAAATGTAGGTCCACTGAGGTCAAAAGACACCGCCAAATGCGAAGGATTTTGAGTACGCATCATGTCCCAAAGGGTTCGTACAAAACCTGTGATTGCTGAAGTATTTAGTCCTTTAGAATTAATCAAGGGACGGGTTATAAAGGCGTAGTGCGCCCGATAAACTAAGGCGTGACCGTCGAGGAGAAAGAGTTTTTTTTCAGCCATTTTTTTAACGAGTAATGAGTAATGATTTAATGTATAACCTACATTTGATTACGATGCGTGTAAAATCGAAGAGAAGAAACCGCTGACTTTAGTCAGCGAATACAAGCATTTGCAATTTTAAAATTGGTTTACCTCTAAATAAGAATCAAAAAGTCGGCTATCAGAAATCTAAAATCGTGTAATTTGGTTGGCAAGATAGCATAAAAAAAGGTTTTCGAGTGGACTCGAAAACCTTTTTTTGTGAATTTTGGTTGAACAACTATTGATTAGGTAATGACTCAAAAATAAGCTTTCGCTTGACTAGACATTTAAATAGTTCATCAAGGAATCGAAACGCTCTTGGAGCGTGTCGGTATAATCTGATTCTTGGAAAGTTCCTTTTATTTTGTAGTCGTAGCGTTCAAAAGTTGCTATGATACTTTGTATATTTTGTTTGTTGATTTTGACGGTCACATCAACTGTTTCATTATTGAGATGTGTGGTTACAAAAGAGCTGAGTACAGCCGCATTTTCGGACTCGACAATGCGTGAGATTTCGGCAAGTGTGTAGTCTCTTTTTGCAATTTCTAACACAATCAAACTACCTGGTTCTGTAAAAGATCCTGCTTTTGCAAAGAATTGCATCAAATCTTCTAAAGTTATGATTCCCAAATAGTTACCATCAAGATCAACAACTGGAATGACGGTCAAATGATATTCACCTAACAAGCGCATGACCTCATAAATATGGTCATCTTCTCGTACCTGCGGATGCGTGAGATTGAGTTGATACGAACCTACGGCTTCATCAACTCCTGAACTGATAATGTCTTCCTCGGACAACAAACCCAACAACTGCTGATTGTTGACAATAGGCATATGGCTGATGCCAAATTCGTCCATAATACTGAGTGCTTCTTTGCCCGTATCAGAAGTACGTAGTGGAACTATGTTGTTTGAAATTAATGTGCTCGCTAACATGGTGTAATTTTTTTGTATAAGTCCTAGATTATTACTAGCGGGACTCATCATAGTGTGTTCTCAATGTTTGGAATAAAAATAATAATTAATATCATAACGAAAATGAACCTTAACCTGCTCGTTGAGCAGTGTTAATTTTCATTTAAAATTCGGGGTCAAATCTAAACATTAAATTAGACAAACTTATTAGTCTAAGCTGCTTAGTCGTTTGAAATATAGTTATGTATGAAAAAAATAAGGGAGGTTTTCTCTACTCATAAGGTGATTTCCTAACCCAACAATCTTCGCTTTTGAGAATTGAATTCTTCTTCTGTTAGGAGACCTTTTTCCCTAAGTTCGGCTAATTTTTGCAATTGTTCAAGTAGATTTTGATTTTCGTCTGATTTTTTTTCAAAATTTCCACTATTCGCTGACAATCGGTATTGCTTGTCTTTAAATTGTTGAAACTCTGGTTGAATACGCAAATAGGCCAAAGCATCGTGGTTTTCGATGCGATCAAACTCTTTAAAACCATGTTTGACCGCACGGTCAAGGTGGTAAAAGGCTTCGTCTTTGCACTCCGAAATAGAGTACGCACAAGCAATGTTAAAATGCACCGCTACATCTTGGTCATCTATTTCAAGAGCTTTTTCAAAATCATCTATAGCTCCATCAAAATCATATTCTTTAAACTTGCGAACGCCTGATTCTCTGAAGGGGTTGGGCTTGCGCCGAACTAATTTGGGTGAGGTCGTTTTGCGAGTAGTTCGCTTGCGTTCCTCATCATACCTATTTTTATTTCGAGACTTTTGTCGCTCCCAACTTTCGACATCACGAGCTCGTTCTTCTATATCATTGCGACGATTGCGGCGACTCGGTCGGTCATAACGCGCATCTTCATACTCTTTATCTCTATAGTAATCATCTAAAAATTTCCAATTGTACTTGTGGTCAAACTCTCTTTGATCCATAGAGAGCAAGACGATAGCATCAATAAGTGCAATGAGCCAAACAACAGGAAACCAACAAAATAATAAGTACGCAATGCCGAGACCCGTTTGTCCTAAGTAAAAACGGTGGACACCTAAATAACCAAAAACAAGGGCAAAGACACCAGCAAGCGTTTTATTTTTCATATTACTATCTTAATAATTTTTCTTTTTGAACAATAAATTCTTCTTCTGTAAGAACGCCTCTTTCTCGCAATTCTTGCAATTTGTTTAATTGATCGAGCAAATTGTTATTGTTTCCATTATTAGTTTTCGATGAAGAGTTCATAGTAGCATTGGCCAAACGATAGCCATTTTGTTTAAATTCTTCAAATTCATCTTGAATACGTAAGTAGGCTAAAGCATCGTGGCTTTGAATTTTTTCAAAATTCTTAAAGCCAAGACCCACAGCTTTACTTAAATGGTAAAATGCTTTGTCTTTTTCTTCGTTGAGCGAATAGCAACAGGCAATATTGAAATGTACTGCTACATCGGTTGCATCAATTTCGAGTGCTTTCAAAAAATCCTCGGTTGCACCATCGTAGTCGTACTCTTTAAATTTTCGGACACCGCTTTGTTTGTATGGGTTGTTGCGGGGTTTGGGCTGCGTTCGGGGTTTGGGTTGGGGTCGTGGTGCACGTTGACGACGCAATTCTTCTTCTCTGCGACGGCGATCGTATTCCGATTCTCTTTTATCATAACGACGGTTGCGCTCTTCATATTCTCTATTTCTATCATATCTTCTGTTGCGCTGGCTAGAATCACGAGTATCTCGCTGATTTCTACGCTGTTGGCCACCAATAATGCTATTCGCAATAAAATAGATGAACATCAGTGGAAAAATAGCACTGAAGTTTCCACTAAAAATAGACATCATCATTAAGACAAAAAATATAGTTTGTATGGTATTACTTCTGTTCTCCATTAATTAATTTTCATCCGAGTATAAGCAAAAATTTCAAAAAAGATAAAAATAGGATTATTTTAAGTTAATCGCTACTCTTTTTAAAATTAACGTTAATATATTGATTCGGGTTTAGATAAAAAATAAAAAGTCGATAGAAAAATGTTTTCTATCGACTTTCGGTAAGGGAAAGAGCATATTTCTTTAATCTTTTCCTCTTTGCCAAAGTATAATACTGCCTATAAGTCCTATTAGAGAAAGCCCTAATGCTATAATTTGTGCTTGGGTCAATTGCAATCCTAAAAAGTCGTATTTTATATTGACTCGAATCCCTTCTATAATAAAGCGTTCTAAACCATTAAAAATCAGATAAATAAAAAACAGAACGCCTGGTACGCTTATTCGCTTTCGCAAAAACCAAAGAATACCAAAAATGATTGCAAACATCAAAATTTCGTAAAGTGGTGTTGGATAAACAGGCTCGGCAAGTTGGCTACAGTAAAGCCATTCACAACCTTCTATTCTTACACCATCATTGAGTACATTGTGTGGATAGTTGAATGACCACAGCCAATCGGGCAAAAACCACCAAGACGGCGTGGCCGCCGTATTGGCAACGCCCCAGCAACCATCACCTGCTAATTGACAGCCCAATCGTCCTACTAAAGATCCCATTATTAGAGCAGGTGCTGCAGCATCCAATACATGAATTGGGTTTAAACCCATTTTTTTGATATAAAAATAAGTCACTAAAAATCCGCCTATCAAACCTCCATAAATGGCCATTCCGCTACCTGATAGTAGTTGCCCTAAAGGGTCGGCAAATAATGCGTCCAAGTCTTCTATGACAGCAAATAATTTAGCTCCAATTACACCAGAAATCGCAGCTACGACAGTTATATCGCCAATACGCTCGTAAGGATGCACTTGTATTCTTTTGGTTACAGGTTCGGGCAGTTCTTCTCTTTTTTTCTCCCAATATTTGAGTCCTGCACTAGCTATTGCACCGATGATACCGCCAATAATATTGCCTTTCATCGAAAGCAGCACACTAGCTGCATCCAACTGAAACTCCGAAAAATGCTGAAAAATATACAAAAACTTCGCTCCCAAAATAAAGCCTATGACTCCATTTACTATCAACTCCACAATACTTGCTGGCTCTCCTTTCGTCACGGTCATGCCTACTTTACCAATCAAACCTTCTTCTTCTTTACGCTTAAGTTCGAGGTATAAAATAAATGCACTCGACAAAATTGCTGTCACCAATAACAAACCAAATGTCTTGATAATAGATGTCCAATTGTCAGGTTGAGTGCCAATGAGGGCGTGTAGTATATATGAAAAATCAGGATACATGGAAATGATTAAATTTTGGATGCAGGAATGCCAGAATGATTATTTTAAGAGTCATTCTTGCATTTGTTCATTTCTGCATTCGTGCATTAATAAAGCGCAAAAATAGAAAATCTATCTACTTCTTGAAGTGTACCTTTAAAAACTTAATGGTTGTATGTACAGAATAAGTATTTTTTCCAAAGTTCTATTTTGTTAGAAATAGCATCTTGACAAAAAAATAAGCAACTATAAAACCCTATTATTCAGCACTTTAATACAATTAGTTCAAAAAAAAAGTCTCCAAAGCGTTACTTTTTGAATATTTTTACTTCTAAACAAATGAAAATAAAGAGAGATATAACCGCCCAATTCAAACCCAATGTTTTTTTTCCAAAAAACAATCTAATTTACCATAAAAATATTCTCCATTGGCACATTAAAAGGTATTGTACTATGCTTTTTGAATGGCTTAAAGGTTAAGATACTTACGAATTTTCCCTATGATTCTTATGATGCGAAGTCCTTGCTACTTTTGTAGCAGGGATTTCTTATTTTTAGCCATGAATATTTCTAACGCTATCCAAACCAAAAAAGTATTAAAAGTTGGCAAGGCCGCTTCATATCAGATTGTGGAAGATCAACTTACAATTGAAGAACCACTTGAAATTCAACTCGCCTTTTGGGAAGCAAACGAATTGAAAAAGCAAAGTATTTCTATTACTATGAGAACGCCTGGCGAAGACGAAAAGTTGGCTTTAGGTTTTTTATATACCGAAGGAATCATAAATGCGACTAATGAAATTTCAAAAATTGCTCATCTACCAAGTTGGGATAGTTCTTTTTCGGAAAATCGAATTGTAGTTGGCCTAAAAAAAGGCATAACAGTTGATTTAAAACGTTTGCAACGACATTTTTACACCAGTTCGAGTTGCGGTGTGTGTGGCAAGGCATCTATAGATGCCTTGCAGACCTTGAAATCGCCCGAATTACCAAATGATGCTCCTATTTTTTCTACAAAAATCATCCACCAACTTCCCTCTATTGTTCGTCAACATCAAACAATTTTTCAAAGTACAGGAGGTATTCATGCGGCTGCACTATTCGATAATAATGGAACAATCCAGATTTTACAAGAAGATGTCGGGCGACACAATGCACTCGATAAATTGATTGGCCAAGCCTTTCAACAAGACCTACTCCCCTTGCATCAACATTTGCTGATGGTAAGCGGTCGAGCAAGTTTTGAATTGGTTCAAAAAGCTCTAATGGCCGAAATTCCGATTTTGGCAGCCGTTGGAGCACCTTCGAGCCTAGCAGTAGAATTGGCCGAGGCGCATGGTATGACGCTACTTGGCTTTGTACGAAATGAGCAGTTTAATATTTATTCGGGTAGTCAGCGGATTAGCTAAAAATTTGATGATTTATAAATCCAACAATTTTACATCAAAAATCAAAACCGTATTACCAGGAATGCTCCCTTGACCGCTTGGCCCATAAGCCAGTCCCGAAGGAATCAAAATCGTTCCTTCGCCACCTTTATCAAACTGCGGAATACCAATTTGCCAACCCAAAATCACACCCGACAAAGGAAAAGTAGCTGTATTTTCTTCAAACACAGAGCCATCCAATAAATAGCCTCGATACTCCACCGTTACTTGCGAAGCAAGTGTCGGATATTCGCCATTACCTTGTTTTGTCACAATGTAGTAAACCCCTTCTTCGGTCATTTCAGCCGTCAAGTTATTTTCGGTCAAGTAGGCTTCAATCAATTCCTTGTCGTCTTCCAATTGGCGTTCTTCACGATTGCAAGAAGTGAGGAATAATGCTGAGAGCATCAGGATAAAAAGTATATTTTTCATAACAAAATTCTAAGTTTTTTCAATCAAAAAGTCACTATTTGATGGGCTTTTAGGAGTTGACAGGTTCTGTAGTCGATATTTTTTCAAAGATACCCAATTCGACTTGTCCACGAAGCAAATCTTCCATTGTTTCCCGTTCACGAATCAAATATGCCTTGCCCTCATGCACCAATACCTCCGCAGGACGATAACGTGAATTATAGTTGGAAGCCATCGAAAAACAATAAGCCCCTGCATTGTAAAAACACAAAATATCACCTTCTTGAATTTCGGTGATTTTTCGATTAATACCAAAAGTATCCGTTTCACATACATAACCCACAACCGTATAAATTCGCTTTCGACCTTCAGGACGTGAAACATTGACAATTTTGTGGTATGCATCATAAAACATCGGACGAATCAGATGATTGAGTCCCGAATCTACGCCTGCAAATAAATTGGAAATCGTTTGTTTAACCACATTTACTTTTACAAAAAAGTAGCCTGATTCGCTTACCAAAAATTTACCAGGTTCAAACATCAAAGTCAGGTCACGACCATAATTTTGGCAAAAAGTATTGAACCGTTCTGTAATTCTCTGGCCAAACTCTTCAATATCAGTCGAAATATCGTTGGGTTTATAAGGCACTTTAAACCCGCTACCAAAATCAATATATTTTAAATCAGGAAACTCTTTGGCTACATTGAGTAAAATATCAGCTCCATTTAAGAATAATTCGACATCATAAATATCCGAACCCGTATGCATGTGGATTCCTTCCACCTGCATACCTGTACTCTCAACAATGCGTTTGACATGAGGCAATTGATGAAAAGAAATACCAAATTTGGAATCAATATGTCCTACCGAAATCTTGGCATTTCCGCCTGCCATAATGTGCGGATTGATGCGAATACAAACAGGATAATCTGGATATTTATCACCAAACTGTTCTAAAATAGAGAGGTTGTCAATATTGATTTTCACACCATAAGACTTTGCTTGTTCAATTTCTTCTAAGGAAACACAATTGGGTGTAAAAATGATATTTTGTGGTTCAAAACCAGCGCGCAGCCCCAGTTTCAATTCTTGAATTGAAACGGTGTCCAAGCCTGCACCCATTTGTCGCATCAAGCGTAAAATATTAACGTTAGTCAATGCCTTACAAGCATAATTTATTTTTAAGTCCTTGACATTGAATGCATTATTCAAACGATGAAACTGTCGTTGTATAATTGCACTATCATAGACATACAAAGGCGCATCATACTGTTCGCATAAATCCAAGGGATTGATGCCATCACTTAATTGGTACTGGGAGTTTTGGATTTCCATTTTTTAAAGTCAATGCTTTTCTAAATCTACCTTTTGGTAAACAGGTTTGCGAGAAGAAAATTGTAAAGCAAAAATTAGTAAAGCTAAATTCATCAAAGGCACAAATATATAAATTGTGACGCATACTTTTTTTTGTGCTACAACAAATTTAAAAGGAATATGTACTTTTGAAAACAAAAAAACTAAGCCATACGCCAAAATAATAAGCAATCACATCTATAAAAGTGTATTTGTCGGAAAATAACTAAATATTTATGGCGTATGAAAATTGTAAAAAGCTATCAAGTGACCGAAAAAGAACTCATACAAGCGTGTAAACGACAAGACAGGAAAGCACAAAAATTCTTGTATGAAACTTATGTTTCCAAAATGTTTGGTTTGTGCAAACGCTATGTCAAACATCATGAAGATGCCGAAGATGTGCTCATCGAGGGTTTGTATAAAGTACTGACAAAAATAGATTCTTATTCAGGAAAAGGTAGCTTTGAAGGTTGGATTCGTCGAATAATTGTCAACGAATGCTTGATGTTTTTAAGAAAACGCCATAACTTTAAACTGACGGTTGAAATTAGTAATATTGATATTAAAACAGAAGTGACCATCATAGATGAGTTGCAAGCCCAAGACATCTTGGTGCTACTCGACAAATTACCAACAGGTTATCGCACTATATTTAATATGTATGTTATCGAAGGATACAAACACCGTGAAATTGCCGAAGAATTGGGTATTAGTATCAATACTTCAAAATCACAACTTATTTTAGCTAAAAAAAGACTCAAATCCCTTGTCCAAAAAAATGAGGACATAGGAGAGGTCGGGT
>JAHDEQ010000139.1:0-2222 GCA_020628755.1 Saprospiraceae bacterium | reverse complement strand
ACAACCAACTCTGTTGGTTTAAAAACTTTGCAATAAAAAAATCTAGTCCTCAATTCGACTAGAAAAAGAACTTAAAAATGAATAACAAAAAAGACCTTTTCGAGCTATTTCGAGAAAGCGAACACAAGCTCAATCAACGTCCATCAAGCGATGCTTGGAGACGGTTGGAATCTCGATTGGATGAACGAAGAGCATCCCAAAAAACTAATCTTTTTCGGCAGTTGCTTTCTATTGCTGCCCTTTTAATATTATTGGCAACTATTGCGATTGCTTTTTCGCTACAAACCAATCAATCCTCCAAGCAAACAGCCAGCAATACTCCTGCTATTTTAGAGGATTTGACTTATTCACAATCCGATAACGAGCCACTCAAAGTCATCGAATTTACACGTCGTCATGTAAGTCGCTTAGCGAATCCCGTAGCAGAAGGCGATGCCGACAAAAAACTCAAACCCAAAGTACAATAGTTTTGCTGACAACGATGAACTATGAATGCGTTTAAGTGTTCATCATTTATTATTTATAGTTTTATCGTTTGAAAATATGCTTTGGAAAAACCAACCTACCTTGGAGGCACTCAACATGATGTCTCAAAATACGGCAGTATCGCATCTTGGAATAGAAATCATAGAATTTGGAGACGATTACATCAAAGGACGTATGCCCGTTGATGCTCGTACAGTACAACCCTTTCGTTTATTGCACGGAGGGGTTTCTTGTGTTTTGGCGGAGAGTTTAGGTAGTATTGCCTCTACTTTGTGTATTGATTTGAATAAAAAAAGAGCTGTGGGGGTCGAAATCAACGCTAATCACTTGCGTTCCGCAAGTGAAGGTAGTTTCGTGATAGGTACAGTTCGTCCAATAAAAGTTGGCCGAACGATGCACATCTGGAGTATTGATATTCATGATGAAAATCAACGCCACATCTGTACCAGTCGTTTGACCATTGCTGTTATTGATGCTTAATGTTTATTAGTTGACAAGATTAAGAATTATTCTTGCCAAAATTTGAACGATACACATGATAAAGTGTAAAAAATAGTAACTTCGTAGCCTATTTGTAGATACGAACGAACGTTTGGACGCTTGTTTGCTTTTTCCCTAACTCGATTTCGATTTTTACTCAAAAAAATACTAAAACCACCTATTTCAATGAAAAAAATATTACCAATCTTACTTTTTTCTATCTTTTTTGTTGTGAGCCATGCTCAAAACATTC
Organism: Saprospiraceae bacterium; assembly: GCA_020628755.1. Lineage (GTDB taxonomy): Bacteria > Bacteroidota > Bacteroidia > Chitinophagales > Saprospiraceae > JAHDES01. The sequence goes on along the minus strand of JAHDEQ010000139.1, from coordinate 1,003 downwards.
TAAACATGGAACTACTTTCCAACGTAGATTACAACGAAACTTGCAACGACATTTGGGGCTATGTCGCACCTGACGGTCACGAATATGCAGTCATGGGAACAGTAGTTGCTACAACCATTCACGATTTGGCCGATCCTACTAATCCTGTAGAAGTTGCCTACATTCCGGGAGCGCAATCTACATGGCGAGACATGAAGCACTGGGGTGAATATGTTTATGTTACTACCGATGTTGGCCAAGACGGTCTCTTAGTTATTGATATGTCTATGGCTCCCGATTCTGTTTCTTATGTCTATTGGAAACCCGATTTTGAAATAGATGGTATTTCTACTACTCTCCAAACCTGTCACAATATATATATAGACGAAAATGGCTATATTTATCTAGCAGGTTGCAATATGAACAACGGAGGCGTTTTGATTTTAGATGCCAAAACAACCGATGGTATTCCTGAATACATCGGAGCCGCACAGCCCGTTTACTCACACGATGCTTATACACGTGGCGACACCTTATATAGTTCGGATATTACAAGTGGATTTTTCTCCGTTATTGATGTTTCTGACAAAGCCAATCCTGTGACTTTGGCTACTCAAAACACAACTATGAATTTTACGCACAATGCTTGGTTGTCAACCGATGGAGACTATCTTTTTACAACAGATGAGCGTGCCAACGCTTATGTTGATTCTTATGATATTAGTGACCTCGACGACATCAAACTCTTAGATTTTTATCAACCAGCCGATACACGAGGTCTAGGTGTAATTCCTCACAATACACACTATTTAGATGGTGGTTATTTGGTAACTTCTTGGTACACTGATGGTGTAAAAGTCATAGATGCCAATAAGCCTGATAACTTGGTAGAGGTAGCAAGCTACGATACTTACTTGGGCCCAGATGGTGGCTTCAATGGTTGCTGGGGTGTAACTCCATTTTTGCCTTCAGGCTTGGTGATTGCTTCTGATATGCAATCAGGATTATATGTTTTTCAACCAAC
>JAHDEQ010000138.1 GCA_020628755.1 Saprospiraceae bacterium | reverse complement strand
TGATTTAAGGGTAATACCTAATTTTCAATTTGATTTGAAAGAAAATATGCATTTGTTTTTTAAAGCTCCAATTGGTGGTTTGCGTTTTGGATACAGATATGAGAGAGCTGAAAACCCAGCTTTCATAATAAGAAATCAAGCGTTCGGCCATCCTATATTTGATGTTATTTTCAGAGAAACACAAATAAACTTAGGATTAGCTGTACGATTATAAAATAGATTTTGATTATCAAAATGAAGTCATTATTAAAAAAACGGATATTGAATGCATGAATGATTGAATGTTATGATAGAAAGAATGAGTTTTATTTTACTTTTGACAACATGTTGTTGTTTTAGTGCAGATAAACCAGAAATAACATCTATAACTCCAACAAATAATTCAGAATTACTTCAAGATACGATAGAAATAGAACTTCAATATTATGGGATGATGTGTCCTTGCCCGCAATGGGCTACTCCATCTGATGTGAATTTTTATGAACAAAATATTCCAAACATTCCAATGGATTCTTTGTTTCTGACGATACAAGCAACTCACGATTCTATAAAATATCCTTTTGATTTAGAAAATTGGGAACGAACTATAGATGATACGTTTAAATTTAGAGGTCAATTTTGGAAACACAAAAGAACATGGATTACAGAAGATGGCATAACTTGGAATAATCGTCATTTTGTATTCCATAGCTGCCAAATTATTGAGAAAAAATAAACTACTGTGAAACAACTTCCTCGGTTCGTCGCAGTTTTCAACTGCGATGCTATATACGCTTTAAAATCCACTACACTTACTTGTTAAAAAAAGAATATAAATCCGATTTATGAAACAACTCCTCCAAAAACTCCTTTGGCAAAACAAAAGTAGATGGCAGCTTATCGTTGCCCTTTTGGGTACTTTTTGGGGTTTGTTTTTGGTCTTGGCTTCGCTTCAAATTTATTTTGATATTCAACAGATTCTACATGGTGATAAAAGTGATTCGGAACAATATATCATCATCAATAAAAAGGTGAATATCTTTAACTCTTTGGGTGTAAAATCAACGTTTTCCGAAGAAGAAATTGAATCTATCCAAGCTCAATATTTCGTAGAGCAAGTCGGTACTTTTGAACCGAATTTATTCAAAGTCAGTGCTTCGAGTAGTGTTTTGGGATTTTATACCGAATTGTTTTTTGAAGCTGTTGATGATGCGTTTATTGATGTCGAAAATAGTGATTTTTCGTGGCGAGAAGGACAAGAAGAATTGCCTGTAATCCTTTCAAAAGATTATCTCGCTTTATATAATTTTGGCTTTGCACCAAGTCAGGGCTTGCCTCAATTTACGCCAAGTACAATTGGTCGAGTGAGCTTGGATGTCAATATCGGAGGACGCAATTCAGGAGTCGTTTTTCAAGGTAGAGTAGTGGGTTTTAGCGAACGCATCAACTCTATTTTAGTCCCGATGAATTTTATGAAGTGGGCCAATCAAAATTATGGAAATTCCGCTTCAAAAGGCAAGTCCCGCCTCATCCTCAAAACCAAGCAAGCCAATTCCGAATTGGTCAAAAACTTCCTCTCCGACAATGGCTATGAACTCAGCGGTGGACGCATTATCAGTTCGCAAGCAAGCACGATGCTCAATTTGTTAATAGGAGTAATTTTATTGATAGGACTCATTATTTTTATCCTTTCTATTATTGTTTTTGTACTCAATTATCAATTATTTGTGGCGCAGTCGCAAGAAGACATTCGTCTTCTTTTGCAGTTGGGGCATCGTTCGGATTCCATTATAAAACTACTTTTCAATCGCCTCATCCTGTTTTTTGGAATCATAGTTCTCACGACTTTAGCTAGTCTTTATCTTTTTCATACTTGGCTCAAAAATTGGGTCAGCAACCAAGGATTTGAAATGAATAATTCCATTCATCCTTTTGTATTCCTTGCTACATTGCTTATCATTGCGCTGTTTTTAATCATCAATTTTCAGACCATCAAAAAAAGTGTGAAAGCACTATTATAAGTGCAAACGTATCAACGTATTCACGTGTTCAAGTTTATTGCAACGTGAATACATGAACACGTGAACACGTGAACACGTACAATATGAACATCATAGACGGAAAATTACTCTCCCAAACCATTAAGCAAGAAATTGCCGAAGAAGTCAAAACCCTAAAAGCCAATGGCGGAAAAATTCCGCATTTGGCAGCCGTTTTGGTTGGTAGCGACCCAGCAAGCAAGGTATATGTTCGCAACAAAGTCCAATCTTGCGAAGAAGTTGGATTTGAGTCCACCCTCATCCGAAAAGATGATTCCATAACTGAAGAAGAACTCCTCGAAATCATTCAAGAACTCAACGAAGATGAGGACGTGGATGGCTTTATTGTACAATTGCCTTTGCCCAAGCACATTAACGAAGAAAAAGTAACATTAGCTATTGATCCTCGCAAAGATGTGGACGGTTTTCATCCCACTAATTTTGGTCGGATGGCACAAGGAATGCCCTCATATCTGCCTGCTACGCCTTTTGGAATTATGCAAATGCTCGACCGCTATAATATAGATGTAGAAGGCAAAAATTGTGTCGTTTTGGGACGTAGTAATATTGTTGGAACGCCAATTAGCATTTTACTTTCTCGAAAAGCTTCTCCAGGTAATGCAACGGTTGTTTTATGCCACAGCCGCACCAAAAACATACCCGAATATACTCGACAAGCTGATATCATAGTAGCAGCAATTGGGCGAGCCAATTTCGTGACTGCCGACATGGTTAAAGAAGGAGCAGTGGTTATTGATGTTGGTATAAATAGAGTAGAGGATGCTTCACGCAAAAGAGGTTATCGTTTGGCAGGAGATGTAGATTATGAAAATGTTGCCCCAAAATGCAAACTCATCACTCCTGTTCCAGGAGGTGTTGGGCCGATGACCGTTACTTCACTATTGATGAATACCTTGAAATCGTGTAAGAAAGAAGTGTATCAGTAAAAAAGATGATTTTGAAATGACAAAAAAGAAGAAGACTTTTTTTCCAAAAATATTTGCTAATGATTGGGTCATAACTTTAACGGCAACATTGATTGGTGTTTTTGTTGCACTTTATTTGAACGAAAGGGTAGCTTCTAATAAACTAGAAAATCAAAAATCAATTGCGATTGAAAACATCTTGTTGGAAATTACATCCAATCAAGAAAAGTTAAAAGACTCCATAAAAAAACATGAAACAACACTTGGTATTATGGATTTTTTAAGGAAACACATGGAAGAAGATGAAAATTTGATAGCATCTATTGATAGTATGAATTTATTTAGGAATAAATTTCCCAACATACTCCAAATTGATGATTCTACTCTTGTCGCAAATGGAAAATATAATTACAAAGGTGAATTAAATTTCGATTTGTCTATTACACATTTAAACCTATCTACCATTGCTTTACAAACGCTAAAAAATAGCAATATAAGTTCAACTTTTGATTTTGAATGCTTAATGTATTTAGAATCTATTCATAAATTGACCAATGAAGTTTTACAAAAAGATAGAGCAATATTAAATTTCTTTATTGAAGATGGTGAATCTGGTTATAAAAATCAATCTCTTTTCAAAAAAATTGATTTATTGATTCAGTTTCAAAAATCTTTAGAAACGATTCTTGAAAATAGCGATGAAGAACTACATGAGTGTATAAGATAAATAGAACACGCTACAATTACTTCTAGAAAATAAATCTAAATTCTATTACCAATTTTGGATAAAAAAATACCTGTCCAGTTTTAATTTAGTATTAACTTCAAGATGATGAAAATAATAACTCCAAATATCCTTTTTCTATTCCTTATCAGTTTCGTATTTACAAATTGCAATACTGAAAATATTGAAGTTGATGATTATGGTATTTTCTCTTCACAAGACGAAGAAACCGTTATCATAAATGGACTAATTGATTCAGATCTTCCTCAATATTGGGATAATTATATTGCCGCTTTTCCTAATACCAATCAAATGATTATGAAAGATTGTCCAGGTTCTACTGACGATATTGCCAACTGGGAAGCTGGGCGAAAAATACATGCACAAGGTATTGCTATTCATTTGCCTGCCGATGCGATTATTGCTTCTGGCGCAGTCGATTTGTTCCTTTCAGGAACAACACGTACAAGAGAAGCAGGTAGCCAGTTAGGAGTACACGCTTGGTCAGATGGGAATAATAATGAAGCTACTGATTTTCCCGTCGGACATGAAGAACATCAAGGAGCGATCGACTATTATATTGATGTTGGTTTCTCTGAAGAAGATGCAGAAGCCTTCTACTATTTCACCATCAATGCAGCTTCTGCAGACGATATTCATTGGATGACCGATGAAGAAATAGAGATTTATATGCTGTTGAACTAATATCTTTTTATTTTGAGTAATAAAGAAAGTTTCTTATCTAAAATTTTGCTATTATCCCACCAACTACCACTTAGATCAAGCTAGCTCCATATAACTTTACCTTTGACAATATCTAAAGTTCATGCCTTTTCTTTAATTAAACCTTTGTGCTTTTTCTGCTCGGATTGTTGTTATATTAATACTAGATACTACATGCACATAGTGTATTTTGTTGGAATATTCTTATTAGAATTAATAATTATTTATAGTAATTTTTTTTTCTATTTAATTAATAATCAGTATGCTATAAAATAATTAATTGACTTATTTATTTATTTTTTTTTACAGAAAAAGATATTTATAGTAGTCGAACTTAAAAAGTTTCTATTTATTATTGCACTCTAAGACAAATGAAAGCCGTTTAGTTTTTTATAGTGAATGATAGACAATTTTTTTATAAATAATTATCAATGTCTAAATCTGATTTTTTGTCATCATTTAGCTTTCCAAAAGTTAAGCCATGGTAATTTTTATACTCTTTTAAGCCCCTATTAAAATAATTTTTTAAATCATTAATTGTGTTTATTTGATAATTTCAATCAGATGACAGCTCAATTCTATGCCATAAGTTAAAGGAATATAGAATTGAAATATGGACTTTGATCATTTATTTAATGAAGTAATCTCATACTCAGATACTCATAATTAATGTGAGAGACACATTCGATAAAAAAGGTTCAAGCAATATTGAAGTAGGGACTTCTCTCAAAGAATGTGACTGCGCTCAGCATTTTTAATTTATAAAACTATGTATTACAAATTAGGTTTATCTACACGTATCATGTGTCTTTTTATGGCATTTTCTTTACTTTTTGTAAGTTGTTACCAAGATAGAAATGGAAAACAACATACTTTTACTAATGATGATATAGAATTATTATCACAAACAGGTGATTTAGATAACGCATCTTTTGATGAAGATAAATTTGGTGGTAAAGTGTTATCAGCAAAAGAGTTTCAAAGATTAATTGAAAAAGTTAATAACTTGGATAAAGTAAGTTCAAGAGATGACATACCAAAGCACCTTAATAATATCTTTTCAGAGTATGGAATAGATGATGCGGTTAGCTTTGAATCTATTGATAAATTAATGAAAAAATATTTCTATATTAGCACTTCAGGAAGTTATCATACTTTTCTTGTTGGGTTGAAGAATACTGGTGAAATTTCAAAGAATGAGTATCAATTTTTAGATAAAATTGATAGACAAATATGCCAAATTGGTGAATTTAATGAAGGTACAAAAGGTCAATATTTAAAATTAATAAATGGTCTAAAGAATGATATAAATAGTAGTTCTTATTTATCAAAACAAGAATCTGAGAGGTTAGTGAATTTTGCATCAATTTATGAAAATATATTGATAGCTTCAGATTCGGGAGAAAAAGGACCTTGTATTGATTGTATTTCTGGTGAAAGAGGAAAAATAGGCTTTTGGCAAGCAATTGTTATTGGTATATTATTAACTGCCTGTTTAGCTGTTGCTGTTCCTTCAGGAGGTATTGCTTTAGCACCTTGTTTAGCAATTGTGTTTGGTGCAGGTTTATTTACTGCTTTTGCTGTATGTTGGCGGCAGTGTTTTGGTAATGCAGTATATTGTCCAAATCCTGAATGTCCAGCAGATTTTAATTTTGATTTGCAAACAGGACGATGCTGTATTGAAGATGATGGTTTAGGAGTTGTTGAAGGAGGAGGAGGAAATTTATTTTTATCACTTCCAGCACTTTCAGCATCAGATTGTGCAGATGGTTGGACTTATTCTCCTGTTTTTCAGGCTTGTGCATTTGAACTTGATGCCACTTGGGAAGATGCTTCTTTAGGTGAAAATAGTGTATGTGTTGCCGCATTATGTGATTAACAAAACTCTGCCATTAAAAAAAGATTTATCTGGGTACTTTGTACCGATAAGTTAATTTATAAGGGAATCGGTTCTATTGAAAACCGATTCCCAAATTTATTATTATGAATTATATTCAATTATTTTTATTACTTGTTTTTTTATTTTTTTCGAACTTTATTTTTGGCCAAAAAATTAAGAATGAAACTATTGACTATTTCTCAGTTTCGGCAGTTTATACTAATTATTTTTTTATGGAGTATAATTCAATAACTAACATAGTATTATATGAGAATTTTGATCCTAGTAGTTTTGGACAAAAAACTACTTATACATTGAAAAAAGGGAATCGTTTGGTCTCTCTAAATCTTGAAATAGGAGGAGGTAGACAAATCATCAAGCAAAGTAATAATCGAGAAAGGTTTAATACTAATTATGTGAAGGTTTATCCTAGGTTTGGAATGTCTCTTGTTAATCATCTAAACAAAAGCTCTATAGATTTTGGTTTAGGAGGTATTATTCGTTACGGGGAATTCAATAGAGTAGGTAATACTACTACTCAAATTTTATTTTTTTCTGGAGTTTCTTTTTGGGATATTGGTCCAACTTTATTTTTAGATTCAAATTTTTTTTTATCAAAAAAGTTAAAAATTCATATACCTTTATACTGTGAATATTATTTGGGACAAAAGATTATTACACTAAATGTAGGTGTAGGGCTTTCTTTTCACTTGTAGAAAAACTATAATATAGTTTTCAATTATTTATTGGTTACAGAAAAGGTTTAAAACCTCACACTTTAGTGCGAAAAATTTATTATGCCTTAACTTTGGGAAAAAAAGATGTAAAAGTACAGAACTGGTTCCCATACAAAGACCAGATGCCTTATCTTTACGTCTCATAAATAAACAGATATGCAACATTCCCTCATTTCCATCATCATGGGTTCAGATTCTGACTTACCTGTGATGCGCCAAGCCGCTGATATTTTAAAACAATTTGAAATTCCTTTCGAATTGACGGTTGTTTCGGCGCATCGAACACCTGAACGATTGTTTGATTTTGCAAAAAATGCGCATGGACGTGGTATAAAAGTTATCATTGCAGGGGCAGGAGGTGCGGCGCACCTCCCAGGCATGGTCGCTTCTTTATCACCTTTGCCAGTTATTGGCGTTCCAATTAAATCCTCTAATTCAATAGATGGTTGGGACTCGATTTTGTCAATTTTACAAATGCCCAATGGCGTTCCTGTGGCAACTGTTGCGCTCAATGCCGCTAAAAATGCAGGCATTTTGGCAGCTCAAATTTTGGGTTCAAACGATGATGCTATTCTTCAGAAAATGCAAAATTACATGGAAGAACTAAAGGAGAGCGTTGCTCAAAAATACGAGAAATTAGAGCGAATCGGCTACGAAAATTATAAAAAAGAGTAAAACACCTGTTAGCGTTTTCTTAAAATTGTCCTAGTCCAAACATTGCTTCTGATTTTTATGCAACTTCAATAAGCGGAATCGGTTTATAATTAGTAACTAATTCAAACTATAAATTATGAAAATCATCCGTTTAATTGTGATTGCTATTTTTGCTACAAGTTTTATCGCTTGCACTTCTGAAAATACGGAAAAAGAGCAGACTACGAATAACAGTTCGGCCAAAGCCGAACAAACTGCAACAAAAACAGCACAAAAAGTTGATGCCCAAGCTCAAGTGACGAGTGTGGTTGAAGAAGAAGCCCAAAAACTAAAAGTCGTGGACAAAAAAGGGAATGTTCAAACCCTCGAAATCACTCAGCCTACAATCAATAAACAAAAAATGAAGGCTTTGACACCTGATAAAAAAGAAATTTCTTTTCCAAAAACAGAGGTGCAAAGTTCCAATACAAGCTCAAAAGTTACCAAAACCAAGGTGACAAATTCTACAGCGAGTATCAGCAAAACGCCATCTGAAAAACCTCAAATTGAGGTTAGTTCTATCCCGGTAACTCAACCCTCGGCATCGTTTAAGAATGGCAATTCAAACGATAAAATTACCGTGAAATCACAAATCAAAGATGTAGAAGTAAAGGTGAAACAACCTGAAATACAAAAAACTACTCAATCAAGTTTTTCCCATACAGCTTGGGATGCTTTGCTGCGTAAACACGTCTCTTCTTCTGGAAAAGTCAATTATAAGGGTTTCAAAGCTGACCAAACAGCACTTGATGCTTACACCAAATTATTGGCCAACAATCCAATACAAGACTCTTGGTCTCGCAACAAAAAAATGGCTTATTGGATCAATGCTTACAATGCATTTACCGTAAAAATGATAGTGGACAATTATCCGATTGCTAGTATTACCAAGCTCGACGGCGGCAAACCTTGGGATAAAAAATGGATAAAATTGGGTGACAAAACCTACTCTTTAAACAATATTGAAAACGATATTTTAAGACCACAATACAAAGATGCTCGCATTCATTTTGCGGTCAACTGTGCCGCAAAATCCTGTCCACCTTTACTGAATCGTGCTTGGACAGCCGACAATTTGGAAGCCAATTTTGAAAAACAAGCTAAAGCATTTATCAACAATTCTAGTTTTAATCAAATTGATGCAAAATCTGTTTCTATTTCTAAAATATTTGAATGGTATGCAGGTGATTTTGACAATATCATTGAATATTTAAACCAATATTCAAGCACACCCATCAATGCCAAGGCAAAAGTCAAATACTTGGAATACGATTGGGATTTGAACCAATAACAGTAGCGCACGCTTTAGCTTGCGAAAAAAAAGGGCTAGAAATTTCTAGCCCTTTTTTTTTATCTTTGTAAGAAAGCGAGACCATTTATGCTTCGTATTTTTAGAAACAAGACGGAAAGCACACCAGATGAAGACTTGGTAAGACAGTACCAAGCCAATTCTGATATGGAAGTCTTGGGCAAACTGTACGAACGTTACATGGAACTCGTTTATGGGGTTTGCCTCAAATACCTCAAAGATTCGGCTTTGGCCGAAGATGGCGTGATGTCCATTTTTGAGCAATTGACGGTGAAACTAAAAAAATACGAAGTCAAAAACTTCAAATCTTGGTTGCACGTGCTTACTAAAAACTATTGTTTGATGCAAATTCGAAAGGAAAACAAAGCCTCTTTAACAATATTTTATGATACCGAACTTATGCAATCGGTTGATTTGCCGCATCCTATAGACGAATCTTACGAAATCAATGGACAACGCGAACAAGCTCTCAAGCATTGTATCGAGCATTTGCCGTTGGATCAGAAAAAATGTGTAGAGCTATTTTATTTGCAAGAGAAATCTTACAAAGAAATAGCCGCCATGACAGGGGAAAAGCTCTCAAAGGTTCGTTCCTACATACAAAATGGAAGACGAAATTTGAAAATTTGTATCGAAAAGAAAAATGAGCAATAAAACCCAACATACCATCCAAAACCTCCTGCGCAACTGGCTAAGTGGCAACACTTCGGCAGAACAGGAAAAGACGCTCCGCAAGAAAGCTCAAAATGATCCTTTTTTAAAAGATGCTATAGATGGTTTTGACCAAAACAAAGGAAATCATAATGCTAATTTAAATAAACTAAAAAAAGACTTACGTCAAAAATATCAACCACAAGGGAAGCGGCTAGTCCTTTATTTGCCCCGAATAGCTGCTGCCGCAGCTATCTTACTCATTGGTTTGGTAGGTATTTGGTATTTAAACTCCAGTGTCGGTTCGGCTGATATAGCTGCAAATACAGAAGCATTAAAAAAATCTGATCCAACTCCAACCGAAACGATTATTACTAAAGATGCCAACAATGACATTGAGTCAAATGATGAAGAATTTGAACCCATCGCTCAAATTCAAGAAGAAGAAAAAAAACAATGGCAATCTAAAATCGAGTCAACAAAAAAAGTCAAGCCCAAAGCCAAAACAGAAGTAGTTCAGGCTACTCCTCCGAAGGACAAAACTACCCCAAATAAAAAAACTCCAAACAAAGCTACAGAAGCTGTTGAAATTCGTAGCACCCAAGAACAAAGCACCGAATATTATGTAGATGGCGTTTCAGTAGAATCAAATACCTCTACTGTTTCAGAATCTTCCTCTACTGAAACTTATAGAACAGAAGTGTTAGATGCTGAACCCATCGTTATGAGTGAGCCTCCAACTTCTGCTGCTCAACCAAGACCTGAACCTCCGACTTCTGCCGACTATAGCAACTATGAAGATAGCGATGGAATCGTATATTCCGATACGCCAAAAGACAGCAAGACTACAGCGGAAGCTATGCAAGTCGAAGATGCAGCAATTATGGTTATAGAAGATTTTTCTCCCATTCAAGGAATCATCCTCGACGAAAATGGGGAGCCTCTCATTGGAGTCAATATCGTAGAAACCAATACCAACAACGGAACCGTGTCGGATTTTGATGGTAAATTTGAATTCAAACCTGTTTCATTAGACAATTCGATGCTCATTTCATACATAGGCTATGAAGACAAAATCGTCAATATTGAACCTGAAATGGATAACTACCAAATCAGTTTAGAAAACTCCAATATCAATGTTGAAGAAGTAGTTATTGCAGCTTCCGCAGCAAAAGAGGACAGCAATCTACCCGAAACCAAAATCAAAGTTTTCCCTTCAGATGGTTACAAAGCCTACAAAAAATATATAGATGAGAGCTTACTGTACCCACAGACCGCAGTTGATAATAATATTGAAGGAAAAGTCGTCTTACAATTCCAAGTCAAAGACGATGGCCGACCACAAAACTTTCAAGTCCTGAAATCATTGGGCTACGGTTGCGACGAAGAAGCCATCCGTTTGCTACAGGATGGTCCCGATTGGCAAAAAAATAATACAACAAGCCAAGAAGGAATGCCCACCAAATACACCGTCAAATTCAAACTTAAAAAAGAATAAATTTATACTGTTCACGGGATAAATTTCCGAATTTGCCCTAAAGGGAATTTTCCCGTGAATAGTGATGCCGAAGGGGTAAAACCTTTATTTCACTTTCGGTTTTTTACCCCGTTCTCGGTATAGAGCTTGCAAAGCAATTATTATTACTAAGATCTTTACTACCGTGTAACTCAAATAAATTTAAATTTCTGTAACCACCGACTTTAGTCGGTAGGTTCAAAAGTCAAGAAAATCAACTTTTACAGGATTCAGCCCATTAAAATGGGCGAATACAAAATGCTAAGAAATTTATTTTACAGTGTACTTACTACACTGTGTAAAAAGTTTATTTTAATATTATCTTAGTGTTCAAAAGAGAA
>JAHDEQ010000137.1:9862-11691 GCA_020628755.1 Saprospiraceae bacterium | reverse complement strand
TTTAAAACCTTCAAAAGAATGAAAAAAACGCTAACCATTATTGCAATTATCCTTGCAATATTTTCAAGCCATTTATTTGCACAAAACGAATCCTCTATCCAGTGTGGTACGGACGTGCAGCTTCAAAAAGAGCTTGAAATAGACCCTACTTTACAAACAAAGCGACAGCACTACGAAAAAGCATATCAAAAACATATGCAAGCTCTACCAACAAATCCCGAACAACGTAGAGGTGTTGTTTACACCATACCTTTAGTCGTACATATTATACACGACGGTGATCCACTTGGTACGGATGAAAACCCAACAGATGCTACCATTGCTAGCATAATTGATGAAGCTAGTCAGCGATTTCGACAAACCCTTACAACAAGTACTTATACTAATCCGCTTTATGGGGTTGATACCGAAATTGATTTTTGCTTGGCAACTACCGACCCTGATGGCAATTTTACGACAGGAATAACTCGGCACTATGACCCACCTAATGCTATTGGTCCTCTAGGTACATTGCTCTCGACTTTGTCGGTTTACAATTGGGATACTCAAAAATATTGTAATCTGTATATTGTTAATGATTTGACTGATGCGGCTGGAGTTTATGGTAGCTTGCTAGATGGTACGATTTATAATGCTAGTAGTTTTTGGTCGGGTTTGATAGCGCACGAAATTGGGCATTATTTCTCGTTGGGTCATACTTTTAATACCGAAAATTCTGGTGCTTGCCCAAGCAATAGCAACTGTTTGTCAAGTGGTGACAATGTTTGTGATACACCCCCCAAGCCTACAGCAGGCTATAATGGAGGCAGTTGTGGTGATCCAGCTAATTCTTGTGCAACAGATGAAGCGGATACCAGTACCAACAATCCATACCGCCCCACTTCGATGGGCGGCATGGGCGACCAACCTGATATGCTTGAAAACTATATGGATTATACAGGCGGTTGTTGGGATGCTTTTACACAAGGTCAAAAAGATAGAATGCACTTCAATATCACCAATTTCCGTTCAGCACTTTCTACCAGCTCGGCCGTAGCTTGTGCTGCACAGCCTACGCCAAATTTCAATATTGGAACTACACTCATTACACCAAATAATACTGCCTGTAGTCCTAGTTTTGCTCCTGATATAACCATAAGAAATTATGGTGCAGCAACCTTGACCAATTGCCAAATAATGGTTTACATTGACAATGTTTTACAACATACCGAAAACTGGACGGGTAGCTTGGCTTCTGGTATGAGCACTACGGTTACTATGCCTACGATGACCGTTTCGACTGGTGTACATACCATAAGAGCTACTACAAACAATCCAAACGGAAATACAGATGCTAATATTTATGATGACGAAGCTTATGCCAATGTGAGCTATTCAGGTACAGGAAGTTCATTGCCTTTTGATGAAGATTTTGATGCTTGCGCTATCTCAGCAGATTGGACCTATTCCGAATGGCAATTTTCTAGCTATCTAAATGAGTGTCCTGATTGTATTACCTATTTAGTCGAATTTAACAGCGACCCTTTTCCTTATAATCTGACCATGCCACTTATGGATTTTACAGGTATGGCAAGTCCGCAGTTGACTTTTTCATTTGGACATATCCCACGCTATAGTTTTATCCCAAACGATGAATTGCGTATCGAAGTATCGGTAAATTGTGGCCCTCCAACTATTGTTTACCAAAAATCAGGTTTGGATAAAGCGACAAATAACCCTCCTGCTTATTCAGATGGAGCATATTTATTTCCATCTTGTACAGAGTTTAGAACAGAGGTTGTAGATTTATCAGCTTTCGCTAATATGGGACAAGTTCAAATCAATTTTAT
>JAHDEQ010000137.1:8228-9762 GCA_020628755.1 Saprospiraceae bacterium | reverse complement strand
CCTGTCAAATAGAGTCCCTTAATCGGTGTTCGAGGTTTGAGAAACTTTTGTCGAAAACGGTCGGGCGTATGGTCGAGTCCGTAGATTTCTCCTTTGTCGTAATTGACAAAAAACTGCGTCGTCAAAGGTGTAGATAATTCATAATGATCAATTTTTCCTTCCAAGTGTGGGAGCTGCTTGAAGAGTGCTTCAAGCAAGCGTTGAGCAATGTTTTCTTTAAAATTATCATAATCTTCGCCTCGTTTCATCCAACGGCTACCTTGCCAATTTTGGACACTTTCAAAAGGCAATAAGGTAATAATATCAATAGTGCTTCGTCCAGGATAGCGATTGCTCCAGTCGGGGTCTTTCGCAGATGGAAATGAAATATAAACTACTGGAAAGGGATGTGAAGTATCTTTCAAGTAACGATTGATGCAAGTATCGTGGTCGGCATCATCGGGATAAATCCAAAAGTTGGTTTTGGGTAATTTTAGTTCTTCAGGACTATATTTTAAACCAACATATAAGCAAGCATGAGCGACCGATGGATTGATTTTTTGAATCTGTTGATGGAGTTTATTTTTTTGAACAACTGTTTCAGCTAATAATTTTTTATAGGTTGTGATAATACCTGCACCGCTAATGACCAAATCCGCATGAAATTCCTTGCCGTCTTTCATACGCACCCCTTTGGCTCGGTTGTTTTCGACAAGAATTTCTTCTACTTCAGCACTAATTAAAATCGTGCCTCCTGCTTTTTCGATAACGGGATCAATCGTTTCTACAATTTGAGATGAGCCTCCAATTGGGAAACTTCCACCACCAAAATAATGCTTGACTACCGAAGCGTGCATGGCAAAACTACTCTGCTTGGGAGGCAAACCATAATCTCCATATTGACCTGCCAAAACTTTGATGAGTTCTTCATTTTTGGTCAAAGAAGAAAGGACTTCGTAGGTTGTTTTGTCTGAAAATTTATGATAATCTTTGGACATATAGCCGCCAATCAAACTCCCCATCAAGTTGGGGAGTGCCTTCGCCATATAGAATTTAGCAGAAGTCTTATTGGAAGCAAAAACCAAGTCCACATATTTATCAATAGCTTCTTCTTCGTTAGGAAAATACGATTTGATTTTTTCCTTAAAATTGGAAACGCCTTTTACAAAATCGTAGTGTTTATCGCCAATGATAATTCGGTCATAAACCTCGCCCATATCTTCCCATTGGAGTTGCTTGTCCGAGACATAATCAAACAGTTTTCGGATGGCACTATGTGGACGATGCACTTCACCAATATAATGTATGCCCACATCCCATTCATAACCTTTGCGTTTGAATATATGTGTAAATCCGCCTGCGGTGTAGTGCCGTTCGAGAAGCAAAACTTTTTTACCTTCCCTGGCGAGGATTGCTCCTGCGGCGAGGCTGCCTATTCCTGTTCCGATAATTATAGCATCGTAAGAATCAGCAAGTTGGTATTTCTTTTTGTAGGATTGTATCATTTTTGTGTCGAGGTGTTTGTGCCTGTCTATCGACAGGTAGATGTTTGTGT
>JAHDEQ010000137.1:0-8128 GCA_020628755.1 Saprospiraceae bacterium | reverse complement strand
CTTATTTCGGCGGCATCGTTCACTACAATACTTGACTTCGTCCCAAACTTTTTCCCATTTTTTGCGCCAAGCAAAGGGTCGTCCACAAGTTATACATGTTTTTTGCGGAAGATTAGATTTCGATGGTTTTTTCTTCATTTTACAACTTTAAAATCAGGAACTTCGTTAGGACGAGCATAAGGAAATTCTCCAATTTTTTGTAAAGCATAATATCCATTTAAACCAGCGATACCGACATTTTGTGCTTCTTCGAGGTTGATATAGCCTTTTTCGTTGACCAATGAATCAGGTAAAATCAAATGTTCAATTGATCCGATTACCATTATCGTTCCATTGATTTTGATGGGAATAATTTCCTCCAATTTTATCGCCATTTTGATCTTGCTTTCCGCAACAAAAGGCACTGGAAAATCAAATAAATATTCTTCGGTAAAACCACAAATATCGAATTCTGAAACGCCCGTTTCAATCTTGGCAGAAGTATAATGCGCTTGTTCTATAAAATCTTGATGTACATGGTTGATAGTATAACAACCATTTTCCTGAATGTTTTGGTAGGTATGACGCGGTACTTCACCAATCGGACGAGTAATAAATCCAATGTATGGCGGATTGCTACCCAAATGAACGACCGAGCTGAATATAGCGAGATTTGTACCATATTCTTTGGACTTAGTCGCTATCAAATTGGCAGGTTTGATACCCGTAATGGAGTTGATAATATTCAGTCGCTTGATGCGATTCATGTCTAATATGTCGGACTTGGATAAATGCATTCAATAAAGTATTCATGTGTTCACGTATCCATGTATTTACGTTTTGAGAACATGAACACGTGGATACTTGAATACGTGAACACATTCGATTGAATGGGAAACAGTAAACAAGAAAAAAGGTTAAAACTTTCCTAAGAAAAATAGAATGAGTAATTTTGAACTTATGAGAATAACAGCAACTACACTACATGGTTTAGAAGATGTCCTTGTACAAGAAATTGAGCAAATTGGTGGCGAAAATATAGAAAAATCAAAACGGGCTGTCCTTTTTGATGGTGATAAAGAATTGCTCTATCGAGCCAATTTGCAACTGCGAACGGCGATTCGGGTACTTGTCCCGATTCAAACGTTTCGGGCTAGGAGCGAAGATGACTTATACAATAGAGTCAAGCGCATCAACTGGGCCAAATATATGTCTAATCGCAATACTTTGGCGATTGATGCTTCGGCGAGTTCCAATATTTTTCGACACTCCAAATATGTGGCTCTCAAAACTAAAGATGCAATCGTTGACCAATTCCGTGACCGAACGGGCAAGCGTCCGAATGTCAATATTTACAATCCTACCTTGCGTA
Organism: Saprospiraceae bacterium; assembly: GCA_020628755.1. Classification (GTDB taxonomy): domain Bacteria; phylum Bacteroidota; class Bacteroidia; order Chitinophagales; family Saprospiraceae; genus JAHDES01. Next base: position 6,777 of record JAHDEQ010000137.1, on the reverse strand, counting down.
TCAATGTTCATATTAATCAAACGGAAGTGACTATTTCTTTGGATAGTTCGGGCGATTCTTTGCATAAACGAGGCTACAAAGTAGATTCTTTAGAAGCTCCAATCAGTGAAGTTTTGGCCGCTGGAATGTTGCTGCTTTCGGGTTGGGATGCTCGTCTTCCTTTGATTGACCCGATGTGTGGTTCGGGGACGATTCCGATTGAGGCAGCTCTGATTGCTACCAAAACGCCTCCAGGGATTTTTCGGGAGCAATTTGGTTTCGAGACCTGGCGAGATTTTGATTCTGATTTGTGGGAAAAGGTAAAGAAAGCGGCTTTAGAAAAAGTGATTCCTTGTTCGGTTCAATTATTGGGAACGGATGAGAGCTTTAAAGCAATCCGCATTGCACAACGCAATGTGGAGGCTGCGCGCATGGAAAAATACATCGAACTCAAACGTTCCAAATTTGAAAAGCTACAACTATCTTTTGACGAAGGTATTTTAGTTTTTAACCCTCCTTATGATGAACGACTCGAAAACGAAAACATCAATGATTTTTATCAACTCATCGGCGACCAACTCAAAAATAATTGGCAAGGTTATACGGCTTGGATGATTTCTTCCAACTTTCAGGCACTCAAGCATGTAGGGCTTCGTCCTTCTAAAAAGATTATCTTGTTCAATGGCCCCTTAGAATGTAAGTTCCAAAAGTTTGAGATGTATGCAGGAAGTAAGAAGAAGAAAAAGCAGGCGTAGTTTGCCCACAAGTCGGGAAATTAATAAATGCATGATGCCAGAGACATCAAATTATGTTTGAACTGTAGATTTTAGGTGGTTTCCGACCTCAGAGAGGTCGTATTACCAAGCTATCATTTTTTTAATGCGACCTCTCTGAGGTCGGGAAGCTGTAATTAACCTGATTTCAAACATAATTTGACTACTCTGTAGTCATTTTTGACCGGCAAAAGATGTGGGTAAACTACACCAGTAGGGAGGCAGATCTAGCTTTGTAGTAGATCAAGTCAAAATCACACAAACTATGCATAAAATAATATTGATTGGAATGATGGTTTTTTGTGTAAACTGCTTATTTGCACAGATAGGTTTGCAAACAGCGCAAGTGTCCATTTTTTCTGCTACCGCAGAAAAAGAATCGCTTTTGTCGAGCCCTCAACCACCAAGTTTAAATGAAGTTTTTAAAGCAAGACCTTCTATAAGTTCTCCAAAAGCATATGCTTACAAAGACCTCGCTTTTTTCTGTAAGGTAGAAGTACAATTAGAAAAAGCTACGAAAATGCCCATCAAGTTTCGCTTAGGAAGTGTAGATTATGTGGATTGGTTGGAAGGAAAACGAGATAGTTATTAATCCAAATCAAACAAATCTCTCACGCCACTCGGGCGAGCCAAGTTAAAGCCCTCGCCAAATTCATAGCCGCCATAACGTCCAAAAACACGAGACTTGGCTTTCATGAAATCCATAAAATCTTTGCCCGAAATGGGCGTATTCAACTCTTGTTCAAATCCCTTGACTTTGGGATTGTGAAATTGCGATTTAAAACTCAAAATCAATTCCATTTTCTTTTCGATATAAGGCGAAATATCCACCACAAAATCAGGATGCAATTGGTGGTCTTGTATATAATGATAAACGGCTTTAGGTCGCCATTTATCTTGTTTTACACATTCCAATTCCGTTTCAATCTTTACTAAACCCGACAAAAAACAAGCATCCGAAATCAGTTGAGCCGCCCGACCATGATCAGGGTGACGGTCAGATAAAGCATTGGCCAAAACGATATCAGGTTGATATTTACGAATGTAGGGAATAATAGCTCGAAGGCTTTCCTCATTATGCGAAAAAAATCCATCTTTTAAACCTGCATTATCTCGTCCCAAAGCTCCCATTAATCGAGCAGAATCGGCAGCCTCTTGGTCTCGTAAATCTGCTGTACCTCGTGTTCCCAATTCGCCCCGTGTAAGGTCAAGCAAAGCCACTTTGTAACCCAAATCTATATGTTTGAGCAAAGTACCACTCGCACTCAACTCCACATCATCAGGATGCACCCCAATGGCCAGAATGTTAACTTTCATATTTTACGTGTTCGAGTGTTCAGGTGTTCAAGTATTCACGTTACATTGCAAGCTTTGAACTTGAACACGTGAATACTTGAACACTCGAACACGTTTTAAAGAATCTTCTCTATTGCTCGTTTAATTTTTTTGGAATTGGGCTTGGTGAGGGAGAGGTAATAATCTACGACTTCGCCGTCTTTATTGACCAAATATTTATGGAAATTCCACTTTGGAGTGGAATTGACAGCGCCATTTTGTTTTTTATCCGAAAGGAACTGAAAAAGTGGATGTGCATCTTCACCTTTGACATGAATTTTTTCAAAAATCGGATATTCTGCCTCGTATTTCAATTGGCAAAACTGTTGGATGGCCTCGCCATCCAAAGGCTCTTGCCCCATAAAATCATTGGACGGAAAAGCTAGAATTTCGAGACCTTTATCTTTGTATTCTCGGTACAAATCGGTCATGTCTTCCAATTGTGGCGTAAAGCCGCATTGAGAAGCCGTATTGACAATAAGCAAAGCCTTGCCTTTATATTCATCTAAGGAAACTTCCTTGCCTTGAATATCATTGACCGTAAATTGATGGATAGATTTTGACATAAATTTTTATTTGAATAACCTTTTAAAAGATGGTTTGTTCAAAATAAAAAAGGAAACAAGTTGTACTTACTTCCTTTTTCGATATATTTCTATTTTTTTTACCAACGTATCAAGGCCGAACCCCAGGTAAAGCCACTACCAAAAGCAGCCAAACAAACAAGGTCACCCTCTTTGATTTTGCCTTGTTCCCATGCTTCGCAAAGCGCAATCGGAATAGAAGCAGCCGTTGTATTGCCATATTTCTGAATATTATTATAAACCTGATGGTCTTCCAATTTGAGTAAGCGTTGCACAAATTGCGCAATGCGCAAATTGGCTTGGTGCGGTATCAACATATTTATATCCGAAGGCGTTTTACCCACTTCTGTCAAAGCTTCCATAATCACTTCAGGAAATTTTGTCACCGCGAGTTTAAACACAAATTTTCCTTCCATCACAGGATAGGTTTGAGCATTGTCCATCATGTGTTGGTTAAGAAACATTTCACCAAATTCGGCATCCGAATATCCAAAATCTATCTCCTCGCCCATTTTATCAAAATGATAACCGCCATGCGCTCCAGGATTAAAGTAAGCCAGTTTTTCGGCATAAGTACCGTCCGAATGCAATTTGGTAGTCAGAACGCCCTTGTCCTCCTCCGTAGGTTGCAGCACTGCTGCACCCGCACCATCTCCAAAAATAACCGTTACATTACGCCCTCTCGTTGAAAAATCTAAGCCTGAAGAATGCATTTCAGCACCAACAAGCAAGATGTTTTTATACATTCCAGTTTTGATAAATTGGTCAGCTATAGAAAGGCCATAAATAAAACCAGAACACTGATTGCGAATATCTAGTGCGCCAATTTCGGTTTTGGTTATGCCCAATTCGCGTTGTAAAAGCACGCCACTACCAGGGAAATAATAATCGGGACTAAGCGTAGCAAAGATGATAAAATCAATATCTTCTTTGCTAATACCTGCTCTTTCGATAGCAATTTCTGCAGCTCTTGCTCCTAGAGAAGATGTTGTTTCTTTGTGTTTTGTAGCATAGCGTCTTTCTTTGATACCCGTACGTTCCTGAATCCATTCGTCAGAAGTATCCATTACTTTTGTGAGGTCGTGATTTGTGACCACTTTTTCAGGAACATAATATCCTATGCCAGCTAATTTTGTGCGTATCATATTCTTAATTGGTTTTTTTATCAATCTATGGGAAAAAACTTACGCAAATTAAGTAATTTCTTGGCAAAGCTAGATAAAATTGGCTCAATTAATTCGTATAACAAGTTTTTCAACTAAAAGAATACTTGAATTGTTTTGTTCTAAATCATACTTTTGTTGTGATACTTTTATATCATAAAACTCGAATACGTTTTTAAATGATAAAGATAACTGTAATAGACCGAGAAGATAAAGCGCACGAATTAGAAGCTCCTACTGATATGAATATGAATATCATGGAAGTGTGCAAAGCTTATGAGCTACCCGTCGAAGGTACTTGTGGTGGTATGGCACTGTGTTCCACCTGCCATTGCTATATTCAAAGCGACCACGACTTGCCCGAGCCGTCCGATGATGAGGAAGATATGCTCGACCAAGCCTTTTTTGTAGAAGACAACTCTCGTTTGGGTTGCCAACTCCGCATCACAGACGAACTAGAAGGCCTTGTCCTAAAACTTGCGCCCGTTGGAGAATAAACCAACAAAATCACGTCAAAAACTAGGCATTACCACCAAATTCCTTGACCTAAATTTTACAAGAAAGTAAATATTTACTAACTTGTGATGCATCAGCAAGGCCTATCTAACTCTAAATCCCACTTTTCTTACAACTTATTTCTGTCAAATACACTATAAAGATTCTGTGTTTGACTAGCATTCATATTTTTTTATTAAAAACAAATAGACAAATGCGAACGAACTTTACAATTCTTACTCTGCTATTTTTTTGTATTCATGTTTCTTGGGGACAAGTTCCCGAATCAAAGTCCATTGCATTGCACAACAATGCAATTATCCACAACTTCGCAATGGCCGATACTGATATGGAGCTAGAAATATGTGGCTTACAAAAAGGAAACGAATATACCCTCTCCCTGTACGATGAACGCTTCGATCCCAAGCTACACTATGATTGGCATATAGATGGAAAAAACTCAGAAGGTTATTTCGTAGCACAAAAAAAATGTACCACACTTTACATAAGCAAAAAGAACAAAAAAAGAGGGATGACCTATCCCTACTTAAACATTAGATGTTTGGACTGTTTATTAGAATCCAATGCGCACATGCCACTCGCTCCTATTCAAGTAGAGATTAACAATGATGCGGTGGAATTAGTCAAAGATATATTCCTCTCTAGTAGCTGTTTTGATATTATTGAATCGAGTATAAACATACAAGGTTCTATTGGTACGTTTTCAAGTGGTTCTACCTCCATTGGCATGGAAGATGGCATTATCTTGGCCACAGGGGCTCTCTCTATTGCTCAAGGGCCTAACTTGCTGACAGGTTCTGGAGGGCCTAGTTTTCCATCAGCAGGTGATAATCAACTTGGGCAACTAGCAGGCTTTCCGACAAATGATGCCGCATTAATCGAATTCGATTTTATACCTACAACTGACGAAATTTCTTTTGAATATGTTTTTGCATCCGAAGAATATTGTGACTATACAACCAATCCTGATAATGGTTATATGTCACCTTTTAATGATGCTTTTGGCTTTTTTATTAGTGGTCCCGATATAAGTGGCCCTTATATGGGAGCAGAAAATATAGCATTAGTACCTGGTACAACAACTCCTGTATCTATTAATAATGTAAACTATAATTCTAATTCACAATATTACGTGAGTAATGTTCCAACAAACCAGATTCAAGAAAACCCTGGTTGTTCCAATACTGAAATTGATGCTCCTCCTTTTGCAGAAAATGACATAGAATATGATGGTTATACAACTGTTTTGACGGCGCGTCGTCAGGTTACGCCTTGCGAAACCTATCACCTCAAAATGGTTGTAGGAGATGCTGTTGACCAATTATTTGACTCTGCCGTTTTTCTCAAAGCCAATAGTTTTTCTGCTGGTGGTAAAGTGGATATTGACATTGCTTTTAATGAAACTGGCGAAAATCATATTTATGAAAATTGTGGCGATAGTCTCGGAGTCATTAGTTTTATTCGTCAAGATGCTTTAGCAGCTGAAGAGTTTCTTAGTATTTCTGTATTAGTCACTGGTACAGCTTCCAACTCTGATTATGATTTGAGTTTTAATCAAACCATTACCATACCTCCACTTCCGCCTCCAGGTATTCACTTTGAACAAATAGAAGTCTTTTTTGATAATATACCCGAAGGAATCGAAGATCTACGATTGGAATTGGATGTTCCTTGCAATTGTGATATACCTTTTTATGAAATCCTTATTTTAGATCCTCCACCTATAGAAATTACCAATGTCCCTGATTTGGAGTTTTGTAATGCCCAGCCAGTTACCATAACGCCTATCCTAGATGGAGGACTTCCCGATGTAGCTGTCGAAAATCCATCGCCTAATTATATTTTTGAATGGACAGGCCCCGATAATTTTTCAAGCTCCAATAAGTCGGTGACATTTACGCCGCCTGACGAACCTGGTGCTTACGAATACTACCTCACCGTAAGCGATGATTGTGGCAATATGGCTATGGACACAGCAGTCATCTCTGTTATTGGTGCTACCGAAGCATCTATTTCGGGCGAAGGCTTTGTTTGTGGACAAGGTTCAACTACTGATTTAGAAGTACTTTTAACTGGCCCTGGCCCTTGGGATATTGTTTATAGTATCAATGGTACAGAACAAGACCCCATAACTGTTACAGAGTCGCCCTTTATGTTGCCAGCTTCAGAAGAAGGTACTTACGAACTCGTATCTATGACCAGTGGACCTTGCCCTGGTGAAGTAAGTGGCCAAGCTACTGTTGACGAACCTAGTTTTGTACTTAGTCCTACTCCACAAGACCCACTGTGTGCTGGGCAAGCAGACGGAGCTATCGCTTTTGAAGCAACAGGAGGTAATACGCCTTATACCTACACTTGGAGCAATGGCGAGTCAACAGCCAATCTAAACAATATTCCTGCTGGAAATTATTCCGTAACTATAACCGA
>JAHDEQ010000136.1 GCA_020628755.1 Saprospiraceae bacterium | reverse complement strand
TTGACTAGGAGACCTCGGATTTTTTGACCATCGCTTGCTGTCCATTCGATGTGTTCAATTGTACCACCTAAATAGTCTTTTTGTTGAGGGTTTGCAGTCGATATTTTACGAAGATTTTTGAATCGTGTATTGGTCAATTGTAGGTCTGGAAATTCTTGAAAATTCTCTTTGGTAAAGACGAGTGTTTGGGCATTCTCCGCTTTTAGCGGAGAACGGTCATAGCGATGGTCACTTTCTAAAATAACTTTTAAATCAAGAGTGTTTAGGTTTAAATGTGCATAACCTTCGGAACAAGTTTTTTCATTAAAAGTATGTAATAGTAAATCTTCTTTTGTTGAAATATTATGCGCTTCTTTATCAAGTTTGACATAACGATAAATCGTTTGTTGTTCTCGTCCTTTGGTAAGGCGTTTTGTAGAAGAAGGATTATTTGCCTCGACTAGCCAAATATCATATCTGTCATAAATTAAAATGGATTTATCATCGTCCGTCCAGCCTGCAATTCCGTATGGCCAAGCATCCATTGGTCGGTCGTTGAGTTCATCGCAAAGGAGTTGGTCAATATTTTTAGAAATTTCAATTATTTCTCCTTTTTGATTGCTCGAAACACAGTTCCAAATGGAATCAGGCGAACTATACCAATAGATGTATTTTCCGTTGGGCGAAATTTGTGGATTGGCTTTGACTCTTTTGGCAATTAAAGTTGATTTTCCTGATTGATGATTGACACTATAAATGTCTTTGTACGAAGGAAAACCTTCCCAACTTATGGTTTCTAAATACGGTTCTTCAATGTAATACATGCTTGTATTACTTGCATTATTAGCAGCTAAAGCAGTTCGACTGGTTTGTTTATCGGACAACTGAAAAAGACTATTTTTTGATGGATTATAAACACAAAGCGAATGTTTCTTTTTATCATTTTTGAGTTGGACTTTTTGTTGTGTATGCAAGCGTTTGTCTTGATAAGACCAAACCTCTACGTCAACAATTTCTTCGGGTAGGAGCGTGGTGTCCTGAAGAATTGGAGTAGGATTGATGCCCAAAAATAATTGTTTGCCATCGTCGGAAAAGTTGGCTGGATAATGTTCATTGAGTAACCAATCTTTTGGTAAAAATGAATTTTGATTATTTAAAATAACTTTGGCAGAGTCTCGTCCGCCATTCCAATAAAATAAGTCCCAGGGGCGAATTTGAGCATCTGAAGTATCTCTATCTGCTACGAAACTTGCTTGAGCACCTGTTTTATCAAAAGAAAGATTTTTGTATTTGCCTTTACCTCTGGCTAAATGATGATTTTGATTAGACTTAAAATCCCACCAATAAACGCCAGCCAAAGTGGTGCTGTCGTTGCCCGTACTATGATATAAAAGTCGTTCAACTTCTTCTGCAAAATGATAATCTTGAACATAAAATAAAGTATCTATTTCCTTGGAATTCAAATCTTTAAGATAAAGTCGAGAACCATTTTTTTCGGATTCTTTTTTATTCCATTGTAAAGTGATTGCTTGTGTAGCAGTATCAATTTTGATAAGAGCCGAGTCTTTAGGTTCATCAATTGGAGCATCCAATTGATAGGCGATTTTGCCCGACCATTTTTTTGGTAATTTAAAGGAATTTATATCAGGAATTTTTTCAATATTTCCATTTTTTAAATTCAAAATGGCAAGCGTATCATGTGGCAATTTGTCTTCGTCCACTTTACGGCGGCGCATGGCTAGTAGCGTATCAAAAGGAGGACTAATTGTATAAATAAAATAAGATTCATCATAAGCAAAAGTTCCTTGTGACGAACGTTCTAATTTTCGTTCTTTATTGGTTTTTACATCGTACAATACGAGTGTTTTGTCGCCTTTTTCGGCTTCGATAGAGTAGGAGACCCAATTGCCATTGGCGGAGATTTGTTCATTTACGATTTTATTCCAAGTAGTATAGACATCGGGAGTCATGGCTTTTTTTTGAGCCATCGAAAAAAATGAGATTCCAGCAAAAAATGACAAAAGAAAGAGATGCTTCATTGTAGGAAATTTTATATTTGGTGTTCACGTATCAAGGTATTCACGTGTTCGTGTTCAAATTTGACGTGGGCACGTGCATACATGAACACGTGCGAACGTTGAATGCAAAATACAAAATTATGGCAGAATATTATCCTTTGTTTAAGACACTACATATTGTGGGATTTGTGGCTTGGTTTGCTGGTATGTTTTATTTGGTGCGGATGTTTGTTTACCATGTGGAAGCAATGGATGAGGATGAACCGAAACGAAGCATTTTGACGGAGCAGTTTAATTTGATGGAAAATCGAGTGTATAGCATTATCTGTAATCCTGCGATGATGATAACTTGGTTGTTTGGCTTATTGATGATTGTAAACAATGGTTGGGCATGGTTAACTATCAATTATTGGTTGCAATTTAAACTCTTTTTATTGATTTTATTATCTGGCTATCAGGGATATATGAAAGTGTTGATACGAAAATTGGCAAAAGGGGAGCGACCTTATACTTCGTATCAGTTTCGCTTGTTGAATGAGGTGCCGACGGTTTTTTTGTTGAGTATTTCTTTGTTGGCTGTTTATAAAAATGGATTGAATGCTGTTTCTGCTTTGGTAGGCATTATCGTTTTTGGATTTTTATTGGTGATGGGAACGAAGCTATATAAGCGAATACGGGAGCGAGCGAAGAGTTAACAAAGACACGGAGAGAATCTCCGTGTCTTTGTATTTGGAACTATTTACTTTACAAATCTTCTACTTGTAACACCTTCTTCGGATTGGATGCTTAATAGATAAACACCTTCCGAAAGTTGAGTCACTGGAATATTGATATTTTGAATACCAAGACTTGTAGTTGTGTTATTTTGGTATAAGATTCGACCATTTAAGTCAACTATTGAGATATTTAAATCGCTCACTTGACTTGCCTTAAACTGTACTGTCAGTTGCTCCAAAACGGGATTTGGAAAGAGCGATAGCGAATTGACAAATTGAACCTCAGCCGTTCCCGTCAACTCAATTGCATTTTCACCCACTTCAAAATCAAGTGCCGTTTCTTGTTGTACAACTGGAGTCAATTTTACCATAAAGGGTTCATGTTCGATACCATCAATTGAAACTTGAATATAGTAATTTCCAAAATAGAGCTTATTAAATTCATAAAAACCATTTTCATCGGTACGGTCAGAACCAACTTGATTGCCTTGTGCATCTATGAGGAGCACCAAGACATCTTCTAGTGGGTCGCCATTTCCGCTACTACGGAAAATGCCTGAGTCGCCAGTGAAGTTATCGCTTTCTGTAATGCTGCCATTGATAAAACCGTCAGGGTCAATATCAATAATAATGGTTTCGCAAAGGGTAGCGGTACAACCCGTTGCATCAATTATCGTGACGCATGGAGTAACGATAGTAAAACTGTCTTGAAGAACTACAGGAATCGTAATAGTTTGTTCGTTAAAAACTTGGTCAGTGAACAAAAACTCCCAAAAATAAGTATATGGAATATCCTCTTCGCCTTGTGCCTCTAATGTAAGATTGACCTCTCCTGGTACATCGGATTCTGAAATATTGTATTCAAAACTAACATTGCAAGACAAAGAATCGGTTTGCCCGCCACCATTGCCTCCTCCGTCGCAATGTCCAGGAGTCCAATCAATGATACCAAAGCAATTTTCAGCAATACAAGCATTTTCATAAGTAATGCCGTCGCAACCACATACAGGATCTATTACCTCAGGACAATTTGCTCCGAGGTTGATAGCATCTGGATCGAAACAATCGTCCCAGCCACCACCGCCGCCATTGGGGTCTTCAAGCCCTACACATAAAAAGCTAATACATCCTACAGCATCGGTTGCGGTAACGCAATATTCACCACTTGAATAAACAGCGATTTCAGAACCCGTTTGGCCATTAGACCACTGGTAAGTATAAGGAGGTGTGCCCTCCATACTTGCAGTGAGTAGGCCGAGGAGCGAGTCGCTAAATACAGGAAGGACATCTATCCAAACAAAGCAAGAGTCAATAGGTGGTGCGGAGATGACATAACAAGTTTCAAAAGTACAACCATTGGCATCTACTACTGTAATACAGTAAATACCAGGAGCCAAATTGTCGAGCTGTGGCCCAAATTGGCCATTGTCCCAAACATAAGTATAAGGTGCTGTACCTCCTGAAACGACAGCCGTCAAAGAGTTATCAATAGTCGTGGAGTTATCATATATTTCAACATAAAAGTTATTGCAAGGGTCTTGGTTGCAAGGACCAGGAGTCCAATCAACGACACCATACCAATTTTCGGCTTCGCAGCTATTGTTGTAGGTAATGCCGTCGCAACCACATACGGGGTCAATCACTGTTACACAAGCAATCGTGGAGTCTATTTGTGTATAATCAACACAAGCAGGAGGCAAGTTACAATCCAATTCAAACTCTAAATTGGTAACACCTTCGGCTACATTCCAGTCTTCGGCCAATAAGAAATCAATAAAACAAGCCGTAAAGATGGAGATATTTCCTTCGTTGCATAAAGGCTCAAACTCGTATTCAAAATAGCCATTGGGATTGGTATAAACGGTAGTATATAACGAGTCGCCACAATTGGAAATACCATAAATTTCAATGGCAATATTTTCTAAGTCTGCCCCCGAGTTGGAGTTGACATGACCACTGACATTGATGAGCGAGTTTTGAGCGATGGCAAGTTGCCCAAAGAGCAAGAAAAAAGTGATTTGTAATAAAGTTTTCATACTTTTTTATGATTTTTGAATGATTATTTTTTTAGTAATAATTTGTTTATCGGTTCTTATTTTTACAAAGTAAATTCCTGATGGAATAGCATCCAATGTGAGTTCGATGTAATCATTTTTTTGCGTGTAATTGCTTGTGTATAGTTGTCCAGCGACATCAAAGATTTTGATGTCGTTTATCGGTAAATTTTGTGTTTCAATCAACAAAAGGGATACAGTTGGATTGGGATAAATCCTTATGTTTTCTACAATAATGGGCTTGATATTGCTCAGTGTATCTATAACGAAAGTTGCTCGGCCATTGGCTACTATTTGTTCATTTAAAAAGGCATCTACTACTCTTGTTTTTTGCATTTCTAATTGAAGGACATTGCCCATTTGAAGCGAGTTGACCAGATCATCTTCTATAATAAAAGAGACTTTTCCGATTTCGCCGTAGCCATCAATTGGAAGTTGATTGATGCGGCTAATCGCCGCTTCAATAGTACCATCATTGTACTTGTCTCGTTGTATTGAAATCAATCCTCCATTATCATTATTTATCCAAGCATTTTGAAAAAACTGGATGTTTACACTTCCTTCTTTTATAAAAGCAGTATCGTAATCAATCGAAAAGGCAGAGCCATAAAAATCATCCAAAGGTAAGTTTGGACTACCTAAAATAATGGGCAATTCGACGCTTGCGCCTGCTTGAATAATGCTAGTGTCTGGGTTGTTTTGCAGTGCAAAAATAGGGTCGAAATTAGCATTTCCTTGTTCAAAACTATCTACTAAAATCGGAAAATGCGTAAAATCATAATTGAATTCGAGAACATTCAAATCCGCTTCATTTATCAGACCATCGCCATCGCAGTCGGCATAAGCATAATTTAGTTCTGGACTAAAAAATCCATTCCATTCTAAGGGTAAATTTTGTTCGCCCCAGATGACCGAAGGAAAAATAGGCGCAAGTTGTTCTATATTGAGAGCACAACTCAGACCCGTATCAGGAGTACCCAATACGATATTGACACATTGGTTACAAACTCCTCCCAACAAATCAACGGTATTGACACAAAGTGAATAATTGCCTTCTGCCAAATTGGAAAAAACGGCGGTTTCGTCGTTGATATTCATTCCACCCAAGTCCCAAAAGACATCTGCTATTCCGTTGGTATTGGCCAATTGCGCTTGTACAATATTGAAACTATCAATGGTCGTAATGATTTGTAAGTTGCAATCTTGACTGGCGTTACCCACAACATAGTCTTGGCACAATTCTGTCGTTAATCCTTGTACATCCGTTATGGTAACACAACTAATATATGCACCAGGATCTTCGAGTACAAAAAATGGGCTGAGGTTTTGAGAGCTACTACCGTCGGAGTTAGTCCATTGGTAAGAGTAGGGCGGTGTACCGCCACTCACACTCGCCGAAATATTGATCTCATAATTGGTACGTGCAAAACCCATTGCTCCAAAAGCCGAACCGATATACAAAAGGTCAACATTGTTGGCAATACCATTATTATTGGCATCGCCAGGGAATAGAGTAGCGTTTTGGGCATTTACGATTGAGCAGGTCAATAGTAGAAAGCAAAGAAGCGATATTGTACGGAATAATTGCATTTAATTTTGATTTCTATTCAAAAGTAGGATAAAAAAATGGGCAAGGCAATTACATTTTCGTGATTTAATCGAAATATTTTTGATTGTAATTTTGTCTAATTTTTTGATAAACAGGGTTTTATGGTTTTTTTTATCGGAAAATATTGTATTTTGTAGAAGTGTTTTGGGTTGGTTTTGCCCAAAATTTGTCAAAAAGAAGGAGAAAAATATGGAGCAAAGCAAGATTATACAGTTATTAAAGACCTTTTCGGCCAAAGAATTGCGTGAATTTCAAGAATTTGTACATTCACCTTTTTATAATAAAAATGAGGAAATAAGGCGGTTTTATGATTATTTGAAAAGGCTTGCGCCAAAATTTTTGGTTCGCAAAACAGACCCACAAGTTGTTTATCAACAACTTTATCCAAACCAAAAGTACTCCGATAAAAAGATAAAATATTTGATGAGTGATACGCTCAAATTAGCCGAGCAGTACATTGGTTTACAAGAATATCAACAAGAAAAAAATCAACAATATTGTCATGTTTTAAAAGGCTATTTGAATCGAAATTTGGACAAGCACTACCAAGCAATTTACCGCAAAGCAGAGCAAAATTTGCAAGCCCAAACAACTCGAAATACCGATTTTTACTACCAACAATATTTATTGGCAGACATTGCAGAACGGCATTTTGAACAAAAAAAATTGCGAGTGTTTAATCAACGTTTACAAGAAGTAGCAGATTATTTAGACCTTTTTTATGTCTCTAAAAAGTTAGAACATACCTGCGAAATGCTAGAATGGCAACAAGTCTTGGCACATGATTATGACCTAAAATTGGTGGATAGTATCATACCACAAATACAAGCTCCAGAATATCAAAACAAGCCTTCAATTGCGATTTATACTCGCATCTATTTTTTGTTAAAAAATATAGAAGTGAACGATAATTTTGAGCAATTAAAGGACTTGCTAAAGGACTATTTTGATTTGTTTACCCAATCAGAAATGAAGCAAGCGCATTTGGCGATTATCAATTTTTGTATGCGCCAAATTCGCAAGGGAAATAGTCGTTTTGAACAAGAACTACTCGAACTTTATCTTTTTGCAATTGACAAAAAGTTACTTTTTGAAAATGCGTATTTGTCGCCTTGGACTTTTAAAAATGTCGTGCGTTTGGGACTCAATATGTTGCGTTTGGACTGGACAGAAACCTTTATCAAAACCTATCACAAAGAACTAGAAGGACATTTTCAGAAAGATGCCTACCATTTTAGTTTGGCCGATTTGAATTACCGTCGCAGAGATTATAGGAAGGCACAACAGCACCTGAATGAAGTAGATTTTTCGGATTTTTCTTATAGCTTAGGCATCCGAGAAATGTTGGCCAAAATATATTACGAAACCAATGAAAATGAATCACTACTTTCTTTGATTGCATCCTTTAAAATCTACCTCAAACGCAATCAATTGATTTCGGAAAAAGTACAGCAGACCTACGAAAATTTCCTTTACTTTTTAGGGCAATTGCTCAAAAAAGAGCAATTGCAAACCTTAAAAGACGAGATAAAAGCGACCAACTTATTGGCCAGTCGAACTTGGCTCTTGGAGCAGTGTACGTAGTGACGCAAAATTCAGTTTGCGATAAGTTCAACTGTAAACTGAATTTTGCGTCATTATAATTTGTCAAAGAAGGCTATAATTTACTCAATGATAAGCCGTTGTGACTTGACCGTTTTGCCTGAATTGACCTGTACAAAATACACACCCGAAGCTAGGGTAGAGGTATCAAGTTTGAGGCTATATACTCCTTTGGCAGGAATGCCTTTGAGGTCAATTGTACCGATGTTTTTACGATTCAAATTATACAAATTGATGACGACATCGGAGGCATCAATGAGGTTCATTTCTACGACGGCATTTCTTTTTTCTTTATTAAAAATAGCAATATCAAATTCGGCTTGGGTAGATTTTTTGAGTTGAAATAAATCACGATCTTCAAAGGGCAAATACTTACTTGCCAATTGGTTTGGAGCTAGTATGATACTGCTCGAACAACCTAAAATTTCGGCTGTAAATTCTGCACCAAACTCCACTTCAAAATTGCTGGTCAAGTCTATATAATTGCCTGCTTGATAGACGACTACATTGGGCGAAGGCACAAGACCATCAGAGGTAATAAAATCCGATACTTGATAAGTATCAGACGCTACTGTACCCGTTATACTTTGTTCGTTGAGGCAGTTATCAAGGCAAAAACTGGTCGTTTCGGATGCTCCAAATTCTCCACCATTGACAATACTATTACCAATAGCATCGGTAATAGAGTAGTTCCCTGCGCCAAGGCCACAACAAATTCCATCACCATAAGAATCAAATATAGTAAAGTCAAAACATTCATTAGGCAAACATATCGTTTCAGTAACCAAACCCGATTGACCATTATAGCTTCCACCAGAAGCTACAGCGTTGCCATCGGTATCAAGAATTTCCCAAGTGGTTTCACTCGGATAATCATCGAGTAAGATGCTGATATTGATATAGTTATCTCCATAGCATAGCACATAAGGAGGATTCGACCACGAGCAGTCATCATTGTCTATTTCTATCACTTCATCAACGGTGTTGTTTTGGTCAACAATATATCCGATGTAGTATGTACCTTCAGCAAGGCTTGGATGAAGAGCCAATATATCTGCTGTAAAGTTGAGATTAATATTCGCACCAGCGTTGAGTGTGCTTACCGTATTGATGCCTAGCAAATAGTCAGCCGTCGTAAAGGTCTCATCGGTGGACAGGTAGAATCCAACATCAAACGAGCCAGCATTGACTGTACCAACATTTGAAATTTCTAGGTTGCTAATGTTTACAATATCATCCGTAATATCCAAATCGCCAAGACCATTGCAAACCAAATTGGCTTGGGTGATACTGGGACACATCAAGTCGGCTTCCCAAGCACCACGCCCATAAGTGCCTACTCGTATTTTGCTATAGTTACAACCAATTTCAATATCATTGACCACTACTTGCGGTAGGCCATTGAAGCAGGTTTGCCAATCAGCCAAAGAATTATCAATATAATAAACACCTATATCCATACCAATAAAAAGTCCGTCTGCGCTACCAGGGAAATACTCAATTGTATTGGCAGGAATATTGGGCAAACCAGCCGAATAATTGCTCCAAGTATTGCCACCATTGCCTGAATAATAAACTTTTTCATTGGAATTATAACCTGAAAGGGAAACCCATAAACGTTGCGGATTGCTAGGGTCTATAGCAATATCGGTATAAGACAAATTGGGGAGTCCGCTGCCTATATTCGTCCAAGTAGTGCCTGCGTCACTACTTTTGTAAAAGGTATTATTATTCTGTATTGCATAGATATAATTATTGTCAGAAGGCGCAATTTTTAGTACACGCATGGTGCTATTTGTACCAGCAAAAGGTGTAAGACTTGTCCAAGAAGTTCCATTGTCGGTTGACTTGTGGATGTTGTTATAACCCACATAAATGGTATTGGGGTCAATGGGATCAAGCTCGTAGGGCGTTACCCATGCGCCACTTTCCGAAAAATTATCGCTACCAATAAGAAAGGAAAAACTATTGCCACCATTGGTAGATTTATAAATGCCACCATTTTGAATAGCTCCATATAAGATATTATCGTCAAAAGAATTGATTTGACAATTCATACCATCGGCACCAATACCGTGTACCCAAGTATCGTTACCAAAATAGACATTTGTACCATTGTCTTGTGAACCTCCAATAACCAAATTGGGACTTGAACTACTTATAGCAATTTCATAAAATTGCATGATAGCAATACCTTGTGTGAGGTCAGTCCAATTTTCGCCATTATCTGTACTTTTGGTAATGAGACCATCGCTTCCACAATACAAATTATTGCCAAAATAAGCCAAATCGTGTATGTCGGCATGCACGTAACCAATAGAGTTGCCCGAAGTCCATTGCGACATAATTTCGAGCGAATCGAGTATGCCGTCATTATTATAAAAATCTAAGTATCGCCAAACATTGATGCCACCAATTACTACATCATTTCCATCATTGGGATTAACGGCAAGAGCTAGATCATACCAACTTTGTCCGTCTGTACCACTCCCATCGGTTTCATAGCCAAAAATATTAGGCGAATCCAATATCAAGGAAAAACTATTACCTGCATTGGTCGAACGATATAAACCATTGAAGTCGCTACCGCCACTATTACCAGCAACCAAATAAACATAGTCGGCTTCGTCGGGCGAGACCGCCATTTTATAGCGATTGATGTCGGCAGGAGCTGGAAGACCAGCATTTATTTCAGTGAAAGTATTGCCTCCATCGGTAGATTGATAAAATCTATCGCTACAAGCATAAACAATATTGGGGTCGCTTGGATGAAGCTCGACATCTTGAATAGACCCACTTTGGACATTGGTCCAATTAGCACCCCCATCTGTTGTTTTGAACAATCCTGTATTGGTGGCTGCAAAAAGGATATTATTGTCATTGGGATCCATAATAAGGCGACGAGTTACGACACCTGCGCCTGTTCCCCAACTTAGGCCAGTCGTATTCCAAGTTGCACCACCATCAATTGATTTTAAGACACCAATACTATAAGTATCAAAACCATCGCCATCGCCCGTTGCGATATAAATGACATTGGAATTGCCATTTTCAATGGCAATTCCAGAAACCCCTAAGACAGGAGAGTTGTCGGTCAAGTTTGTCCAAGTACTCCCTGCATCAAGCGAACGCCAGCAACCGCCCGAAGGCACTCCAATATATATCGTATTGGAGTTGTTGGGGTCTTCATAAACGACATTCACACGTCCATTGCCAGGATTCCAGCCCGAACCGTCTTGCCATTGGCTAGGGCCAATGGGAGTCCAGTTGAGGTTGCTTTTCTGAAGGGAATTATTGCCTTTGGTTCGGTAAATAGTTGCCATTTCCTCCCAAAGAGCAGTCCGATTGAGTTCTTTTAATTTGGGATAAAGGCGAGGTTCCATAAAATACTCCCAGCGTTTGAATTGTTTGTAGCCTTTGCCACGTTTGTATTCTCGGCCTTGCCAATCTTTGTAAAAATCTTCTTGAATGGTACGAAAGTCAACGCCTGCATCCATTTGGTCTATCCATTTTTGGGCATGTAGCGAAAAGGAAAGAGCGATAAATACAAATAATAAAATAGGAATATAGTATTTCATGAACAGAAGTAATTTTGGTTTATAAGTAGGATGACAAAAATATGGATAGACTTTATTGCTCAGCTTGCAAAGCTAAATAAAAAGCATGGAGAAGTAATCATTGTTTACAAAGAGTCTTGTAACAATGTAAATTGAAGGTCATTTAATGAATGCGAAGGGCTTATTAGTTTATATACTGTTCACGGGATAAATTCCCGAATTTACCCTAAGGGTAATTTTCCCGTG
>JAHDEQ010000135.1:9531-11915 GCA_020628755.1 Saprospiraceae bacterium | reverse complement strand
TGCACTTGACTCTTTACTTGTACTACTCTTATGCGCCATTCTAGCATAGACCTGTTACGTGGATTTATCATGATTTGCATGGCACTTGACCATGCCAGTGTTTTTATTGGTCGAGTTCATTTTTCCGAGTTTTGGGGTGTACAATTTATTCCTTATCCCGATGGATTTTGGTGGTTTACTCGATTTATCAGTCACCTTTGTGCGCCAGGCTTTTTCTTATTGATGGGAATGAGCATTGTGCTTTTTGCTCAAAATCGTACCAGCAAAAATTGGTCTTTTGGCCAAATCCGAAATTATTTTCTCCGACGTGCTTTAGTCATTTTGGGATGTATGTATTTGCTAGAATTTCCAGCATGGGGTTTTGGAAATTATTTTAGTACCGTACATACTGACCATCCAATTCCAGGTTATTACGAAGGAGGTTTTTTGCTACCAAGTACGGTACTGATGGGTTTGGCTTTGTGCATGATGATTGGAGCATTTTTGTGGCGATGCTCAAAATGGATTTTGTTAGCGATTAGCATTTTGAGTTTTGCCTTGTCCACTTGGTATATTGAAATCGCCGACCCATCAATTGCTTACAATCCCTTGATGCACTTTTTTATCGTTCCTGGTTTGTCAAAAGGAGCAATATGTTTATATCCCATTATTCCTTGGTTGGGCATCACGAGCTTTGGGATGTTTTTGGCTATTTTAATGAGCGAAAACACAATAAGTTTTTATTCTCATTGTTTAAAAATAGGTTTGGGATTTGTAGGAATGTTTTTTCTGCTACGCTTTTTGGAAATTGGAAATTTCCAAATGAATGACTATTCTACTTGGATAGAATTTTTTACATTAATCAAATATCCGCCCAGCCTAAGTTTCGCTTTTTTGACGGTTGGAATCAATTTAATCTTACTTCATATTTTTTCAAAATCCTTTGGCCGACCTTGGTTGCGACCCTTGCTAGTATTTGGACAAACGGCTATGTTTTTTTACATCGTCCATTTGTATATTTATGCACTATTGGGAATACCATTTCCAACTGGCGCAGCAATTTGGTTGCTCTATATCATTTGGATATTGGGATTGATTCCGCTTTATTATATGTGTCAATGGTTTTTGAATTTTCAAAAATCAAAGTCTGCTTCCTCTTTTTGGAGATATATTTAAACAAAATCTATTTCTATGAAAACTAAATTTGTCTTTATTTTTTTTATTCTTTTTAATCCTTGTTTAAGCCAAGCCCAATTGTCAACATTTGCAATTGCTGACTATGCCCGCCCCAATTTGGAACGAAGAACAGGCGCAATTTCAGGAGTTTTCTCGGCACGCAATATCCTTTCAGGTGGAGATGTGGTTGACAGAGATGTTGATCTAAATATTTCTGGCTTAGGTCGCTGGCGTAGTACCAAATTTGTCAATACCGAAAAATATCAAATCCAAGCAGGGACAGGTCTTGACTTTAGATTGTCTTATACACTCGACAATGATTTTAATGGAGACAAAAATATTGTAGAAGTCCGTCCCATTATACAAAGAGATTATAGCAATAAGCGATTTTGGAAGAATGAAAAATTCTTTGAATGGGGCTATGATTTTGATTTTGACTTTACACATAAATCCTTTGATGATGCCATCGAAAACAAAAGACTTTCGGAACGAGACCATGATTATACTATCGAAATGCCTTTTTTCATTGGAAAAGGAAGGCTAGAATTGGTCAATGATGCTTGGCATGCGGTAACAATTTTAGAGTTTTTGCAAGACCAAGGTCTCCTTGAAAATGGAGACCCTGACCACCAACTTACACAAGCTTTTGCTGAACGCATATCCGAAATAAAACAATTCAGAAATACAGATTTGCGCTTGGAGCGCATCGCTGAATTTGACGCTTTATCCGCTTTTTTGGTTGACAATCAACTCATCAATCCCGAAAAATATAGCAGCTTTGCACTACTTAGAGATGCTTGGGAATTTGAATCTTTTGTAACACGTCTTTCGGGTAGTGAGTTTAAATTTGGTTTAGTTGCTTCATCAGATTTCACACGCTCTGCTGATGGTGAAGTAAGAGGACCTTTTAATGTATATAACGAGCTTTTATCCCTTCAACTTCTTCCAACAATTGAATATAATTATTATAAACCCTTGTCTATTGATTGGCAATTGAATCTCCAAAATCGCCTTTCTGTTGGCCACGCTTGGAATAATTTATTGAATAGATTTAGTGTATTAAGTGATGAATCTTGGCGTGGAATTTTCACAAGCAATTGGGAAATTGCATATTTGCCCAACCAACGAACCAACTATACCGTAGGACTTGCAACTACATTGCGAGTTAGTGATTTTGCTAGTCAAATTGTCAATTATCCTGTTCATACCCAATTTTTGAGTAGTCTAAA
>JAHDEQ010000135.1:0-9431 GCA_020628755.1 Saprospiraceae bacterium | reverse complement strand
CCTTCAAACTCTCCATACCATTTCATGCTTTTCAGTTGCGATTTTTATCGGGCGACGAAGTTCTTGTGCCTCTAAAAGACAGGAGCAGCGTGCAGCTCAATGAGTCTATATATATGTTGGCTGGAAAATATGCTGAAGCCTTGCAAAAAAAAGTTTTTGATAATGGCAATTACAAAGAACTGCTCAACGAATACCTGGAGGGGGATTTTCGCTGTGCGAAAGTCACCGTACCGTTCAAAAAAAGCAAAGACAAGATAAAGCATCCCGATTTTGAACTCGATTTTGACTATTTTTATAAAGCTGTTGAAAATGGAACTTGGGTAGTTATTCCTGTTTTGAATATCGAAAGTCTGATACACGAAAATGAGTCTGTAGAAGCCATTTTAATAGAGAGCATTCATTTAGAGTTTGCACGAACCAACCGTTTTAATGCGATGCAAAAAATCATCGAAACGATTTGGTTTGATGCATCTGAACTGCTGCAAGAAGAAATGGAAATGCGCTTTTATACACAGGCCGAACTCGAAACCCTACACGAAAAAAAGCAAGAGCAATTGCTACCGCAAATTGCTAATCGTTTGGATATCAGAACCCGACAAGTTTATGGTCGTCGTGAACAACTCAACCAATTATCTAAGGCTCTTCGTACCAAATTCAATAAAAATATTTTACTCGTAGGAGCTTCGGGAGTTGGCAAAACGGCATTGGTCTATGAACTGGTGCGCCAACGTAAAAAGCGTAATATCGAAGTGGACTTTTGGGAGACGACTGCCTCCTCAATGATTAAAGAATTGATGCGTGATACGGGTTGGCAAGACAATATTGTTTATTTCTGTAAAGAACTTTCCAAGCGAGGCGATTTTTTGTTTGTTCGCAACTTGATGGACTTGTTTGAAGTGGGCAAATACGAAGGCAATAGCGTAAGTATTGCCGAATTTATGGCGGGCTATATTGGTCGGGGCGAAGTACACTTAATCAGCGAGTGTACCGAAGGAGAACTCGCCAAAATTGAGCTAAAAAGTCCTCAATTTACTTCTTATTTTCAGGTGATTCGGCTCGAAGAACCCAAGACTGACTTGGAAAATATTGTCCTTTCCAAAATACAGGATTTGGCGGAAGGTATGAATATAAAATTTGACCAAGAATCTATCAAGGAATCCTTACGGCTCAATCGGCGATTTACACCTTATGTGGGTTTCCCTGGCAAGCCAATTCGCTTTTTGGAGTCCCTCCTACTCCACCAAAAAGCTCAAAAAACTGATCAGAAAAAACAGATTACTCGTACTCAAGTTATTCAGCAATTTTGCGAAGAAACAGGAATGCCGCCCTTTATTGTTGACCCTTCTATCCCGATGAATGTGGACAAGGTCAAGGAGCAATTTCGCCAGCAATTGTTTGGACAAGACCAAGCTATTGATGCGGTGGGCGACATGCTCGCTGCCATCAAAGCGGCTCTTACTCGAACAGGAAAACCGATTGCCTCTTTCCTTTTTGTAGGGCCTACAGGAGTGGGCAAAACCGAAATGGCCAAGCTCTTGGCGGAGTTTATGTTTGGCAATCGCAACCGAATGATTCGTTTTGATATGAGTGAATATTCGTCGCCTTATGCCGTGATGAATTTGATTGGAAATACTTATAATTCGGATGGACGCTTGACTTCGGCGGTGCGGCGAGAACCTTTTTGCGTCTTGCTTTTCGATGAAATCGAAAAAGCACATCCCAATTTTTATGACCTCTTGCTACAATTGCTGAGTGAAGGACGCTTGACGGATTCGCAGGGCAAACTCGTCAATTTTTGTAGTACGATTATCATTATGACTTCCAATATTGGAGCGAGCAAACTCCAAAATCGAACCATTGGTTGGCAAGGCGAAATGAGTGCCAACGATGTGTCTAATTTCTTTGAATCGGCGGTTCAAAAACATTTTAGACCAGAATTGTACAATCGTATTGACCAAGTGATTCCTTTTTTGCCTTTGACTCCAGAAGTCATTCGCTTTGTGGTCAATCGAGAATTAAATTTCTTTAAAAAGCGGGAGGGCATCCGATTTCGTAAATTGGATTTGCAGTTAGATGATTCGGTTTATTCTCATTTTTCAAAAATAGGTTATGATGCCAAGTATGGCGCACGTTACCTCCAAAGAAGTCTGCTCAACGAACTGTTTGTGCCTTTGGCAAAAGCCATCAATGTAGAGGACGATATGGATCAATTGATAGTTTTGGTGAAATCACTTGATTCTAAAATCGAAATTGAAATAGATACCGACCCTTTGGGCATGGATTTGTTGTTTGAAGAATTGAAAAAATCCAATCTAGCAGATTCGGCGAGTGCCCTTCGCCGAAACATCACTTCTTTTAAGGAAGGACATTTTTATGTACGTCTGCTGAGTGAAATCAATATTTTTGAACGACAACAAAAGAAGAAAAGTAGTAAATTTTGGTCGGATAAAGACAAACTCGAAACCTACTCCAATCTGTTGCAAACGCAATCAGAAGTCCAAGATTTGAATCAACAAATAGAGACTTTGGAAATGAATTTGTCTTTGGCTTGCCTCGACCAAGTCTCTTACCAACAAAGTTGGGAAACGGAGGTGCAACATTGGAAAGAAACCTATGAAGCATTAAAAATTGAGTTTTATGCACGCCGTCATTTGGCACAAAACAAATGTCGTTTTCATATTTATGGACATAATGTACAACCTATTTTAGAGTTTTATCTTGACCTTTTTCAACAAAAAAACTTCAATGTCATTGGTTTTTCAATTTGGTATGATGCCGATTATTACAACGAAGAAGTGAAAGAAAGCATCTCAACGCCCGAAAATTCTATGGTCGAAATCACCAGAAAACGAGCCGAATACATCAAAGTTCCCTGGCAAGGGATTCCCAAAGGAACAAAGCAAAAAGGTATATTGATTGGAGCAGAATTTGTTTTATTGGGCAAAGCCGTTCAGCTCTTCCTCGGAGAGGAAGCGGGCGGGCAAGAATGGAAATTTTCGGATAAAGAAAAATCAAAATATATCATCCAAATAGAAGAGGAAGGTTTTAAAACGCCTAATGAAATCCACAAGCCTTCGTTTTATAAAAAACTCGCTATTCGCCGCAAGGTCGAACAAGAAAAGTTGGAAGATAAGGTTTATCAATTCAACAAAGCAATTCCTCAAAAGAGGCATTTGTCGAGTATTTTAGAACTTTTGGAAGAACGATTTAAGAAGAAAATTGATTTGGCTTTGATGTAAATTATAAACTCCCAAAACGTTATTCTTTGATTTTTTGGAGGGCTTCTTTCCAGTTGACTTGTTTGAAGAGATTATAATTCTCTAAACGGTTGTGGTAATAAAAAAGTACATTCAAATCTTGGCTCACAATCTTACCATTTTTGTTGTATTGCAAAGGTTTGAGCGCATGGTAATTGCCCAATTGTTTTACGCCATCGTTGAGCAATAAATCAGGACTCAAACGAACCTGTTTGGCGAGTTTTATACCTCCCTCTTTTTCGAGTTGAAACAAGTATTTTTGTAGTTGAGCCACTGCATTTTCAAGAGCAGGATAAGAAAAAACTATCTCATCGGTTGGCAATCTTAATATCCCAAAAATATCCAATTTAGGATGCTGTACCCGAAGCAAATTAAAAGCAGCAAAGGCAATTAAATGGCTACTCAAAACGATGTTTTCCTTGTGAAAACGCTCAACTAATTTTGTACCTAAAATACGAGTGTATTCGGCATCTCTTTGCAAATCTTTTTTGATGATTCCATCACTAATAAAATAATCTTTCAAATCCAATTCATTGCCATGTTGGTCGTGGCTACGACCAGCATCATCTACAAAGTTTCCGAGAACATCCATCGGTTTTCCAAAGGACAAGGTAATGTCTGAACTTTCAGAAAATAACTGCCAAATAAATTTGGCAATTTTTCGGGTACTATAGGATTGGTCTTTGGTTTTGAGGTAGTGTTCTCGACCCGTTTTTTGGAGGTAATTTTCTATCAAATACTTTGCCTCTAATACAAAATGATAGCTCATAATAAGCGGCACAACAAAGATTTTTTTGTTGTTACCTTTCTGAAAATTGATGCGTTGTGCTTCTACAATTGTGCCAACCAAACCGAGTTTGAGTTTTTTCTCTAAACTCCCTGACCGAGAGCGAGTACCGCCAGGAAAAAAGATACTGTTGACATTGCGTTGCAAAGCCAAATTGGACATCGCTTTAAGGGTTTCTAAATAAATCGGATTTTTCTTACGTCTGTCCAAACGATACGCTCCGAGGCGATTCATATAATAAGCGGCATAACCCGAATTATAGAGGTTCAAGCCTGCACCGTAGGTGTAGGCAGGCACGCCAATAACGGAGTCTAGCACATAACCAATCAAAATCGAATCAATATTACTAAAGTGTGTTGGAATCAAAACAACCGTCCCTTTTTTCATCAAAGAACGAAATTTTTGAACCTCCCCATCTACTAGCAAACGGTCGTGTATTTGGAGTTCGCCCCCAAACAAACGCCGCCAATTTCGATTACCTGCGGTATTTAAAAGTCGAGTAAAAAAGAAGGTCAAAAAACGACGTGCAAACTGAAAAGTACTCTGTTGAAAAGTGCCAACTATTTCTTCGGAATAACGATGTATAATTTTTTGTAATATTTCTTCATTGGCAGCTTTGGCTTCGGCTTCTTCTTTGTCCAAAGACCTCGAAATCAAACGCTTTCTAATCTTTGACCAAAACTGTTTTTCGTTGGGCGGATCTACCTTCCAGGGTTCTTCTTTGATACGTATTTTTTCGAGGTAAATGGTCTTTGCAAGAATATCGCTTACCGCATCCACCGATTTTTTTTGAGTCAGTCGTTTGAAGGTAAACTCATCAATCTCCTTGATAAATGCAGCACGGTCTTGGCTCAATTGATAAATGGGCCAATCGTCCATATTGGGAAAGATAGGCGGATAAACATGATATTTTGAATATTTCTCTATTGGTTTGACCATTAATGCTCCATTTCTAACTGTTCTAAAAACTGATGATTAATCTTATCAATAAATTGTAAAATCTCCTCTTGGCCTTCTCCTTTGTTGGCTGAGGTCGTGAATTGCTGTGGCAATTCATTCCAATGTTCTAAGAGTGCTTGCTGAATTTTTTCAATATTCTCTTCTATCTCTTGAGGCTTTGATTTATCAGCTTTGGTATAAACAATAACAAAAGGCACTCTCGCCTGCCCGAGCCAATTGATAAATTCAATATCAATTTTTTGCGGCGCAATATTGGCATCCAATAAGACAAAAGCACATTGCATATTCACCCGTTTTTGCAAATAGCCTTCTATCATTTGCCGCCATTCTTTGCGTTTATTTTTAGAAATTTTGGCATAACCATAACCTGGTAAATCTACCAGATACCACTCTTTATTAACAATATAATAGTTTATCATTTGGGTTTTCCCTGGTTTTTTAGAAACCCGTGCCAGTTCCTTTCGGTTGAGCAGCATATTTATCAAAGAAGATTTGCCCACGTTGGAGCGTCCAATAAATGCGTACTCTGGCTTGTTGTCCTTGGGACAAAGCGTCACCTTGGGGTAACTCGCCGAATAATCAGAATGATGTATTTCCATATTTAATGCAAGAATGACATTACTAAAATTCAAAAAAAGAGTAGCTTGTAACGAATCAAATGCATAAATCATTACTCGTTCATCGTTAGATTGTTACTCGTTAATTTTTGCAAAGTTATAAAATTGTAACCGTCCAACAAATTCTTAAAGTTTTGACAAAAACTTTGACTTTTTGTTAAAAGGAGGTTAAGGGTTCATTCTTTTATATCGAATCATATATTTAGCCGTTTGAATATCAAATTATTTTGAAAACATCACTACAAAATCATCCATTATGAGAAAGGTCGTTTTAGTTTTAGCCGCAAGTTTTTTTTTCCTCCAATTGACAACTGCCCAAGTCAAACTTGGCGTAAAAGCTGGTATCAGCACCCTCGACATTAGCCCCAATGATATTACGCTTAGTGACGGAAATAGTTTATCGCTCAATGAAGCCAAATATGGCTTTCATTTTGGTCTGATGTCAAATATCAAATTGGGTGGATTTTTCATTCAACCCGAAGTTTTGGTCAATACCAATACCGTCGAATATAAATTATCCGAATTGACCTTGAGTGATGTTACCAATGATTTTTTTACAGAATCGCATACGAGTTTGGACATTCCGCTTTTGGTCGGATTTAAAGTTGGCCCTTTGCGCCTCAATGGTGGTCCAGTTGGACATATCCACTTGACCAGCAACTCGGAGTTGAGTCGTGTAGAAGGTTTTAAAGAAGATTTTTCAAATATGACTTACGGTTGGCAAGCAGGTTTGGGGCTTGATGTAGGTAAGATTCGAATTGATGCTCGCTACGAAGGCAATTTCAATCGCTTCGGCGACCACTTGAATTACGAAAACACAAATATCAATTTTGATGACCGACCTGGTCGTTTTGTAGCTTCGGTTGGTTATATGTTTTAGGCTTGATTTTATTTATTTCTATGAAAAAAGATAATAGCCCATTCTGAATTTTATTCAGAATGGGCTATATTTTTTTAGATCCACACAATAAAAAACTAAAGCTGCCGTTTCTAGTTTGGCATTGCATTTCAAGCATACCTAAAATATGGTATTTTTAAATCGTATGAAAAACATAACTACCATTTTTTAGTTTACAAAGTCTCCCTTAACCTTCATCTTTATATCGAACTAAACCCTTAGTTCCAAATTAAATTTCTTGCTAAACATCTCCAGCATGCTATTTGCAATATTTAATTTTGTTAGCAATTTGTTGGAGCAAATATTTTTCATTAATTTTATGTGTAAATTATTATTGGCACACAAAGCAAATAAACTAATTTTATCATGCAGCGGATTGTTATTGTGACATTTGTTTTTTTCAGCGTTCTTTTTTCTAATACTTTATTTGGTCAGACCGCAGAAAGAAATTCAACTACTACTCCAACCTACTCCAACTCCAATTTACTCAATTTAGACTCTGAAGATTGGTCGTTTTTTATAGACGAAGAAAATCAAATCTATTACATTGATTTTGAAACCATCAAAACCAATTTGAGCGATGTTATCGTAAAAGACGAATCAGGCAAAGTCATCCTCAAAGATGATGTTATGAACTTGCCTGTCAATACGATTTACGAAATTGACTTTAGCCAATATGGCACAGGTAATTATGCTATCGAATTGCGCTCTTTCAAAGGCAGTTTTGAAAAAGAAGTAAAAATCAAGTAGTTACTTCCTTATCCATTTTCCGCAAATAATTTAAAGTTTCCAACTCATTCATTTTGGGCAAATCGTAAATTTGCTGCACGTATTCTATTGCTTTATTTATAGTAATATTCGGGTAGTAATGGTCTCGTGCAAAATGCAAGAATTTCATTAACTGAAAAGCATTAAACCATCTAAAAAAGCGTGTAATAAAGGCTTTTTTTGAATTGGTATTTTGAGCAATTTCCTTGAGTTTTTGTTCTAAATTTTCTTTTCTGACAAATTCGATTATCTCTTTTGGGAAAATCGAATCATTTATTTTTTGCTCTTCCCAAAAATTTGGGATTTGCTCAAAAAACGCTTTCAAAATTTCAAAAGATTTAAAATTATAGGTACTATAATTTTCTTTAGAAGCAATGATTTCCCCTATCGCTTTTCCAGTCCCAAAGGGTACTCGATGCGAAATTCGAGGACTAGGCACAACTGTGGTTGAGGTCAAATTTTCAACTCTGCCCAATTCTATAAACTTATGTAAAAAATAAAAGTCTTCGCCCGCTTTGCGGCGATTCATTCCACCTTGCGCTTGGTACGCACTCGCTCGAACAGCCATGCTCGAACCTATCGTTTGATAGGCAAAAGGAAAGCCAGTCCACTTTTGCGCATGAATAAAATAACGCAAATGCAATTCGTACAATAAAATGCTTTCATAAACCTCATCTTCGTACTCAATTCCCAAAAGCGGATGCTCAAAATGGATGCTGCAAGCATCCATTTTGGGATTTAGCTTGAAAAAGGATTCTAATTCTAAAAAATAATTTTTTTGACATTGCGAATCCGCATCAAAACAAGCAATAATGCCCTCCGATTGACCGACTTTTTCGAGTCGCCAAACAGCTTCATCCATACCAATTTTTCGAGCCATGCCCACGCCAGCGTGTTTAGGCGGCAAGTCATTATGCAAAAGAACATGAAATTTTAGTCGAGTCGAGTTTTGTTGACTAGACCATAATTCTAATTGCTGATAAGTTTCTAAGTTTTGTTTTTTGACTTGTTCATCTGCATTTGCAGCACAATTAATCACGACAATAACCTCTACATCACAAGTCGGCAAAGTACATTTTTGCAAGGAAAGTAAAGCTCGCAGTGCCTGCGGCTCGTCATAGCAAGGAATAACCACCACCAAGCCCAAAACCAAAGAAGGTTTGTTGCCAATTTGAGGTGGAAAAAGCGTTCTATTTTGAAGGTAAGGTGTCATTTAGCACGAATGAACGAATTTTGGGCGAATAATTTTAGAATATTCGATTTTAATTCGTTCATTCGTGGTTTTTAAATAGTGTATTTTGCAAGACCATATTTTAGTAGAACTTCAATATTTTCCTTCGATTCAATATTTCAGCAAATTGCTGGCCTATAAAAAAGTGGAAATTGAGCAGCACGAAAACTACACCAAACGTAGCTACCGCAACCGTTGTCACATTGCCTCGGCCAATGGTTTACAACGCTTATCCATCCCCTTGGCAAAAGGAAAAAACGAGAGTCAAAATATTCGAGCAGTCAAAATAGCCAATGACGAAAACTGGCAGAGCAAACATTGGACAGCGATACAATCAGCTTATGGTTCTGCGCCTTTTTTTGAGTTTTATGCTGACGAAATTCGACCTTTTTTTGAAGAAAAACAGACCTTTCTTTTTGATTATAATATAAAAATACTAGCGTGTCTGCTAGACCTTTTGGGGATGGCAGTCAATTGGCAATTGACTGCCGCTTACGATAAAAATCCCTCCGAAGCTCTCGATTTTAGAAATCAAATTAGTCCAAAAATAAATCCAAAGAACGATGCAAATTTTCAAAGTCCCGTTTACGGACAAGTATTTGAAGAAAAATTGGGTTTTATCGAAAATTTGAGTATTCTTGATTTGCTTTTTTGTAAAGGGCCCGAAAGCATCCTTCTTTTAGAAGAAAGTTATACTGAACTTTAGATTTTCAGCAAAGATGACTTTTCAAAAAATTACAAGTCAAAAGACAGCAAACAGTGCTCGCTTTAGAAAAATTTGAATGTCGAAAAAAGCAATTTCCAAAATTTTGACCGCCCGAAGGGAGAATTTTTAAAATTTGGAGCGATAGCGGAAATTTTAAAAATCTAGGTCAAAAGTTTTGAGAAATATGCGATTCGACTAGATTTTTGG
>JAHDEQ010000134.1:7336-12111 GCA_020628755.1 Saprospiraceae bacterium | reverse complement strand
TAAAAGCGAGTGGCGGCGGCGTTACCGACGACCATTATTTTGTTAGTACTATCACGGGTATTCCCATGATAGATATTATCAACCTTCCTGAAGGGAATAAGACTTTTGGATTTTATCACCATACACACGAAGACAATATTGATGTGATTGATCCCAATACCTTAAACGCTGCTGGTCAAGTGGTATTGGCTGTATTGTATCGCCAAAACAATGGGACTTTTTAAAAACACTCCCTCCTAAATCTAATCCCAAGAGTAGAAAATTATAGATTTTCTACTCTTGGATTCAGGGCTTTGGTTCTATAATCCTATCTTGAAAACCAAAACCTTGTTTTATGTCTTTAACCTATCAAAAAATTCTCCAACAAAGTCAATTCACACCTCCAAATAATTGGTTGGCGATTCGCACCATTGATATGCACACAGGCGGCGAACCACTTCGAGTTATTCTTGATGGATTTCCAAATTTAGAGGGCAGCTCTGTCCTTGAATACCGCAATTTCATCAAAAACAATTACGACCATTTGCGCTGTGCATTGATGCACGAACCACGTGGTCATGCCGATATGTATGGCTGCATACTTACGCCTCCTAATGATGAATCAGGCGATTTTGGAATTATTTTTTTGCATAACGAAGGATATAGTACCATGTGCGGGCATGCCACTATTGCTATTGCTAAATTGGCAGTTGAGATGGGTTGGGTTCAAAAGCAATTTCCTGAAACTAAGATTTTGATAGATGCTCCTTGTGGCAGGTTGGAGGCTTTTGTAAAAATTGCTAAAGATGGAAAAATAGAAAGTATCTATTTTCATTGTGTTCCTTCTTTTGTAGTCGGTTTGGATTTGGAGGTACAAGTACCCAAACTGGGTACTATCCGCTATGATTTGGCATACGGTGGAGCTTTTTATGCTTATGTGCAAGCTGCACAAATTGACTTAGAATTAAGTCCACAAAATTATAACGAACTTATCCAAAAAGGTATGGCCATCAAACATGCCGTGATGAATAGTCCACAGAAAGTGGAACATCCCTTCGAATCCGATTTGAGTTTTTTATACGGGACTATTTTTATTGATGATTCTCCTAGAGAAAGCGTTGATAGTCGCAACGTTTGCATCTTTGCCGATGGCGAAGTCGATCGCTGTCCAACTGGTTCAGGTGTATCGGGTCGTATGGCTATTCACTACCAAAGAAACGAAATTGATTTTGGGGAGACGATGTTGATAGAAAGCATCACAGGGAGCATTTTCAAAGGAAGTTTGGTTGAACAAGTCAATTATGGTAGCTACAAAGCTATTGTTCCCAAAGTTGAAGGGAGAGCTTATATCACAGGACAACATACTTTTTTGATTGACCCCAACGACCCATTCAAAAATGGCTTCTTCTTACGATAGTAAAGAAGGTATAGTCAAGCATTCATTTCTTTTCCAAAACAAAAAGCGTATCTCAAAGTTGAGACACGCTTTTTGAAAATATGATTAAAAAAACACTATTATCAATAAGTGGAATAATTTACTTCTTCACCCCATTTTCGGCAACAGCCACTTCGGGTGCTTCACCAGCATCTGCATCTTCTGCTTCAGGATTACCTAATATAGCATTTTTGATTTTAGTTTCAACTTCTAAAGCTGCATCTGGATTATCTTCAAAAAATCGTTTGGCAGCTTCACGACCTTGTGCAATTTTTGCACCATCATAGCTATACCAAGAACCACTTTTTTGAATAATATCATGGTCAACACCAAGATCAACGATTTCACCTGTTTTAGAAATACCCTTACCATAAGTAATATCAAATTCAGCAATACGGAAAGGAGGTGCTAATTTATTTTTTACCACTTTTACCTTGACATGATTTCCAACAACGTTGCCTTCTTTGTCTTTAATGGCAGAACCACTTCGACGAATATCCAAGCGCATAGAAGCATAAAATTTCAAAGCATTACCACCTGTAGTGGTTTCTGGATTACCGAACATCACACCAATTTTTTCACGCAATTGGTTGATGAAAATACAACAGGAGTTGGTGCTACCGATAACGCCTGTCAATTTACGCATGGCTTGAGACATCAAACGTGCTTGAAGACCCATTTTAGAATCTCCCATTTCGCCTTCAATCTCAGAACGAGGTACAAGAGCCGCAACAGAATCAATAACGATAATATCAATAGCACCTGAACGAATCAAATTTTCAGTAATTTCCAAAGCCTGCTCTCCATTATCAGGCTGCGAAATCAATAAATTTTCTACATCTACACCCAATGCTTCAGCATAAAAACGGTCAAAGGCATGCTCCGCATCAATAAATGCTGCAATACCTCCTTGTCGTTGACATTCTGCAATTGCATGAATGGCAAGCGTGGTTTTACCAGAAGACTCTGGGCCATATATTTCAATTACACGTCCTTTGGCAAAACCATTGACACCAAGTGCAATATCTAAACTCAAAGAACCAGTAGGAATAGTTTCAACCTCAACAACTTGCTTTTCGCCTAGTTTCATGACAATACCTTTGCCGTAAGTTTTTTCCAAACGGTCAACTGTCATTTTGAGGGCTTTTAATTTTTCATCTTTTTCTTTTGACATGATTATAACTGCTATTTTAAATGATTAACTTTTTGTTTTAAATCACCGCAAAAATAAACAAAAAATTGATTAAACAAAACTTTTGGAACAAAAAAATGATATTTTTTTCAAAAAAAGTTTAAAAAGGCCTGTTTTTAAAACAATTTTCAAAAAAATAGTCTGGCTTTTATGCAATTCCTGCTACTCTTGCATCTTATCAACAAAATACGAAAATATCATAAAAACCACATCTAATGAAAAATCAATCTTTCAAAATAGAAGTTCCTCAACCTTGCCACGAAAAATGGTCAACAATGACAGCAGTCGAAAAAGGTAATTTTTGTAAATCTTGTAGCAAAGTAGTTGTTGATTTTACCCAACAAACTGACCGTGAAATCGCAAACTTCTTCCAATCCTCCAAAGGACGGTTGTGTGGCCGCTTTGCGCCACACCAACTCAACCGACCAATTTCGCTAGTATCGCCAAAGACAGCTACACATAGCAAATCAAGAGCTTTATTTTTATCAGGAATGCTTTTAGCTTCAACGGGTTTGGCACAGCAGCCTACACCAACTATTCAAACATTTGCAATTGAAGAAAACCTTAATAATGAAATAGATTTAAATAAGGAAGAACCAAAGACTTCTTTGGAGAAAAAAATTACAGGAGATGTCCTAGACCCAAATGGAGATCCTCTAGCATTTGCCAATGTCGCATTTTATCATCAAGACCAATTGATTGGTGGAGTCGAAACGGATTTTGATGGAGCTTTTTCCTTTGATGTTCCTATAGATTTTGAATATCACTTCCTCGATGTTGTCATTTCTTATGTTGGCTTCGAAAACTTGAGACTATATAATATAGAGGTAGGTCAACATCTAAGAGATGTAGCCATGCCTATTAACACTATCATTTCTGATGAAGTCTGTATCGTTGGGATGATTGTAGCACAAGCGCATGAGCAAACGCTTTGGCAAAAAACTAAAAATCTTTGGCGAAAATTCAAATATCGAACTCCTCTCCAAGATTGGTTAGACTATCGAGAAGCAAAAAAAGAAGCACGCGTACTAAAAAAACTGCTGCCGCAAAATACACAGCAAGACAATTTCAAATTCGAGGAGGACAAAACAGAAAAGGGAAACGACACAACAACACCCCTAGAAACCATTATTCAAACAGCCGACAATGCAGCTTTTGCTTTGCAAAAGGTATCGCCCAATCCATTTTCTACGCACCTCAATATAGATTTAGAAGCATTCAACAAAGGAGAAATTATTGCTTCTCTTTTTGACGAATTAGGACAACGTGTTTTTGTAGAAAATTTGATAATTGAACAAGGTCAGCAAAATATCCAACTCGATTTGAGTACAAAGCAACTCCCTTCAGGAAGCTATATTTTAAATCTCTTTCATGAAAATGGCTTTCAAAAAAGCGAGGTTGTAATTCTTCAAAAATAACATCTAAGGCTTTACTAAACTTGCAGGAAGATCTAAGAGCTCCGAAGTTTCGTAAAGCTATTTCTTAATCATAAAAATTTATAAAGCATGAAAACACCAAAACTATTCGCCCTACTTATTATGATGACCATGCTTTGTGCTTCCTCCGTCGCACAAACCAGCCTACAAGGAAAAGTCACCGAAGCAGAAAATGGCGAACCCGTCATCTTTGGCAATGTAGTGCTCTACCAAAACGGCATCGTAGTTACAGGAGTTGAAACCGACTTTGATGGTAATTATAAAATCTCCAATATTGACCCTGGCACTTACGATGTAGAAGCTGCTTATTTAGGATTTAATACCGTGCGCATTGCAAATGTATTGGTCAAAGCAAGTAGTGCCAATAAGCTAGACATCCAAATGGAAGCAGGGGGCGGAATTAACCTCGATGAAGTAATCGTAAAGACTTGTTGTACTCGTCTAATGGATTCTTTTTATAATAAAGAAAAAAGCACAACTTCTTCCGACGAACCCCAAAATTTACCCACTAAAGACATTAATGGTTTAGCTGCAACATCGGCAGGAGTAGGCTCCGCAAAAAACAATACCGTATCTGTACAAGGTTCACGTTCTAATTCTACCAATTATTATATCAATGGTGTACGAGTCCAAAATACCGATCCAGCCTCGACTCAACCAAATCCTCATCCAACAGATATTAAAATAAGAGGTGCTAGAAAAGGACAACAGTATGCTTATGATTATTCAGGTC
>JAHDEQ010000134.1:5953-7236 GCA_020628755.1 Saprospiraceae bacterium | reverse complement strand
ATTAAAATAAGAGGTGCTAGAAAAGGACAACAGTATGCTTATGATTATTCAGGTCCTCCCATAAAAAACATGAACAAGGAAATTCCTGTTTCTGTACAACCTACTATTGCGCCTGGCCAACTCACCGCAGGTGAGTGGAAGGATTTGGATAATTGGACCTTTTGGCAAGACCTCAAAAAAGATAATAATTACAATCGTTGGCAAAAACATTGGTCGTTTTTTCCCGAAAATCGCTATTCTGTCAAAATTATAGGTTTACAAAATCAACCCATCATAGATTGTTCCGTCGCCTTATTGGATGCTGAAAAAAATGTGATTTGGGAAGCCAAAACCGATAATCAAGGACGTGCCGAACTGTGGACTGGTATTTATGGAAAAGAACAAAAAGTACATCAAATCCAAATCAAATATGGTGATGTAAATCGTTACACCAACCGTTCTTGGACAAAAGATAATATTCAGCCTTTTGCCGAAGTCGGTATCAATCAATATCAAATTCCAGTGGCTTGTGAGACTAAAAATACCCTTGATATACTTTTTGCGGTAGATGCGACGGGTTCGATGGGCGACGAAATTGACTACCTCAAAGCCGAACTAAAAGATGTGATTGGTCGAGCCAAAGAAAATCACGATGATTTAAACATTCGTCTCGGAGCTGTTTTTTATAGAGATTATGACCATGCGCCAGAGATTCGAGCAGAAGTATCTCCTTTTTCGGAAAACATAAATGATTTACAAAACTTTATTGATGGGCAGCGGGCAATTGGCGGTAGGTCAACTCCAGAGGCAGTTGACCTCGGTTTAGAGAAGGCCTTGGGGCAAGATTGGAGTAGAGAGGCCGTAAGTCGAATCTTATTTTTGATATTGGATGCACCACCACATCATAAAGAAGAATCCATTGCTTCTATTCAAAATTCGATTGAAAAAGCAGCCCGAATGGGCATTAAAATCATTCCCATCACGGCAAGTGGAATCCAAAAAGATACGGAGTTTTTAATGAAATATTTCTCTGTGATTACCAATAGTAGTTATTGTTTTTTGACCGACCATAGTGGCATTGGAAATTCACATATCAAGCCAACCGCAGGTTCATACAATGTTGAGACCTTAAACGATATGATGCTGCGTCTCATACTTGAAAACACCGAAACTTCGGAGTGCAAATCAGATACTATTGTTGAAGTAATTCCTACTTCAACCGAGCAAATGGATATTTACGAAAAGACAAGAAAACTCAAAAAAGCAATCAAGGTTTTTCCAAATCCAGCTAAGGATCAATTTAC
>JAHDEQ010000134.1:3705-5853 GCA_020628755.1 Saprospiraceae bacterium | reverse complement strand
TGCCTCCTGGTATGTATTTTTTACAATGTATAAAAGGAGAGGAACGTGCAGTGGAAAAGTTGGTGGTCGTAAAAGATTGATTTTTGCTCCCCACATAGTCGCATAGTATATGCGACTATGTGGAAAATAAAATTTTAGTTATTTGAAATCATAATATCACCATTGTCTGCATCGCAGCCCGTAGGAGGTGTAGGTTCAACAATTTCTACTGGGCAAGTAGCGATACCATCAGGAGCAACACCAAAAACCTCACAAGTGTTGGCTACAGAGTAACCACTTCCACATCTGCCATCTAATGAAGATTCTAGTTCTACTTGGTGATTCATTCCAGTTATCATGGTAGCTCCGCCAGGTAGCGTAAAGGTTTGACAGATGTAAATCCATTCGCCATTTTCTAAGGCTACAAGATCTAATGAACTAGGAGCAATAAAGGCAGAGGATGTAGTTCCTGCATCCGTTACTAATTGTATTTCAAGGTCATTAGAATAGTTAATAGGATCTGCAGGTATGTCAGCGATATTTGAATCATTATAAAAGAAAAAACAATAATCCACAGATGTTAATCCTGTAACATTAATGGTATTAGCTGCAGCCAAAGTGATATCTATATCTGAAAGTCCTGCCGCCTCATCATATCCATTAAGATATGGACCGCTACAATTAGAAGGCGCAGCTGCACCTTCCATAGCAACATAATTAATTGATGTGCTTAATGCAAAGTCGGCATTTGGGCCACTTGTCAAAGTAGCTCCCGTCAAGTCAAACGACTGAGCCAAACCACAACCAGCCTCTTCACCCCCTGCACAAATCTGTGCAAAAGAATTATTCGTACAAGCAAACATCAAACAAAATAAGACACCGAAAAAGAACTTCCTTTTTAACATGGGTTATTTTTAGTCTAATTTTATAAATACAAAATACTCAAAAGCACATAATTGTCTTTTGAGCAATTTTTTTTGTTTTTTTAAAGAAAAGAAATAGAGGCTTTAAACCTTAAAACCAAATCGGTTTATTGTGGATGAGAATAATATATGGGAGATATTGTATTTAGAACACTAAATTACAAAAAATTTGTGACATATCAAAATAAAGAGGAGAAACGCAGAATGGTAAAAACCCAAATGCCTAAAAGGACAAATGCACGAATGTTAAATAACATTCGTGCATTTGTGATATTTTAATTCTTAAAAATCTTATCAAAAAACTTCTTTCGTTTTTTCTGACGTTCCTTTTGTTTTCGGATACGCTCGTTTTTCTTTCTGATTTCTTCGGAACGTTTTTGTTGAGTCGTACTTTTTCGAGCCGTCGAAGGCTTACGATTAGGCGGCTCATTGACTCGTTTATTTCGATTTTTAAAGATATTGATAATTGCATCAATTGGGTCGTCGCTCACATCATCAGGTTCATTCACAAAAATCTCTTCTGGTGGCATTTCGTCAAGAAAAGGCGGACAATTCATCAATTGCAACAGACTATCAGGCATTGCTCTAAACGTCAATAATTGGTCTTCTACAAAAGCCTTGTCCTTATACACCTTATTCATAAAACGACCCCAAATGGGCAAAGCCATATTACTCCCCGAACCCAAAGCCAAACTCCGAAATCGCACAATGGGCGACTCCGCCCCTACCCAAGCACCTGCCACCAAATTCGGTGTAAATCCAAGAAACCAACCATCCGAATGATTCTGGGTCGTACCTGTTTTACCTGCAATAGCATTTTGCAAATGGTATTGATTCCGCAAGCGTCGTGCTGTGCCGTTATCTACAACCGACTGCATCATATCAATCATCATAGTAGCGTTTTCTTCACTCATGGCGCGTTCCCATTCAGTAGCTTCCTTTTGTTCAAATTCTAATAAAATATTCCCTTCGCTATCCTCAATTCGAGTCACAAATTGAGGTTCAGGGCGCACACCATAGTTGGCCAAAGTACCATATACATTGACCATTTCGTACAAGGAAATATCAACCGCCCCAAGTCCAATTGCTGGCACTTGCGGAATATCACTTTTGACCCCCATTTTATGCGCCAATTCAATCACAGAATCCACTTGTGTGCGCAAAATGGTATTTACTGTAACTGAATTGACCGAACTGGTCAAAGCACCTTTCATCGAATAAACACCGCCATATTCATTATTGGCAT
>JAHDEQ010000134.1:0-3605 GCA_020628755.1 Saprospiraceae bacterium | reverse complement strand
GAACTGGTCAAAGCACCTTTCATCGAATAAACACCGCCATATTCATTATTGGCATTTTCGGGTTTCCAGTCCTCATAATCTGAGTAAATGACCAGGCGATTGTGCGTATATTCACAAGGCGAAATGCCCTGCTCCAAAGCAGCGGCATAGACCAATGGCTTAAAGGTTGACCCCACAGGTCGCTTTGATTTTACATGGTCATACTGATAATATTGATAATCAATTCCTCCAACCCAAGCCTTGATATTACCTGTTTGAGGTTCCATTGCCAAAAATCCAGCATTGAGCAGACAGAAATAATATTTGATAGAATCCAAAGGACTCATTTGTTTTTGAACATCTCCTTTTTCCCAATCAAAAACCGTCATATTGACGGGTTTATTAAAAATGCCATTGATTTCTTTTTCAGAACGACCACTTTTTTTGAGACCTTTATAGCGTTTAGATTTTCGTTTTTGTTGTTCAATAACAGCGTCATCGCCCCAGGGTTTTTGACCTTTCCAGTGCGTATCAAAATCGTCTTGTAAGCGTGCAATATGCTCGCTTACCGAGGCTTCGGCGTAGGCTTGCATCCTAGAATCCAGCGTTGTATAAATTTTCAAACCATCAGTATAAATATTATAATCTGTACCTTCCGCTTCATTGAGTTCTTTGATTTTATCATCCAAAAAATGACGCAGATGCTCCCTAAAATACGTAGCAATACCTTCTTTATTACTATCTCGACTAAACTCCAATTCAAGAGGTATAATTTTGAGCGAATCAAAAGCAATTTGGTCTATTTTATTATATTTCAGCATTTGCCCTAACACTACATTACGACGTTGCAGCGCAAGTTCAGGATTGCGTTGCGGATTGTAGCGGGTATTGGCTTTGAGCATTCCTACAAGCATAGCGGCTTCTTCGATATTGAGTTGAGTCGGCGTTTTACTAAAAAACTGTTTGGCTGCCACATGAATCCCAAAAACATTGCCACCATAAGGAACGGTATTGAGGTAAAGATTGATAAGCTCCTCCTTGCTATAGACCTTTTCCAATCGTCGAGCGATAAACATCTCTTTTATCTTTGCCACAGGAATGGTTAGGAAAGAATAACCCTTTCTTTTATAAACATTTTTAGCCAATTGTTGACTCAAGGTACTACCACCACCACCAGAAGTGTCCTGTCCAAGAACTGTGATAAAAAAAACACGCATCAAAGCCCTCAAATCAATGCCCCGATGCTCGAAAAATCGAGCGTCTTCCGTCGCAATCAGCGCATCTACCACATAAGGCGAAATTGCATCATAAGAAACATTCGTTCGATTTTCGATAAAATATTTTCCTAGTAAAACACCATCAGAAGCATAAATTTCGGAAGCGGTACGATTTTGAATCTTAGCTAAATCCTGTGCATTGGGCAATTGCCCAAATGCACCTACCCGCACCAAAAAGATGAGTAGTACAAAAGAGAACATTCCAAAAGCGAAAAGTCCCAGCAATCCCTTAACGGCCCAGCCAGCCTTAGGGTTATCGGAAGCCCAGCTTTGAAATTGCTGATAAGAAGTGGAGATTTTATTTTTGGTTCTTTCCCACAAAGAAGAAGACTTGAGTTGGTTTTCTGACATAGTTCTACGAACTTTTTATGGTTTTCTTACAAACGTCCGTTTGTGCAAAAATAGTATTTTGTACAAAAATCTATTCTTTTCTGCTCAAAAACTCAGAAAACTATTATTCGTTCAACTTGAACTACTATTCGTAGGAGTTTGGATGAAATTTCTTGCTATTTGATATGAAGTCATCAAACCAACACCTCCATTTCAAACACTTCAGGATACCACGTAATAAAGTGTGCAAAAAATAATTGCCTCGCCAAAAGTCGCTTATAGGAAGCTGCCCCACGTGCATCACTAATAGGCGAAATTTCGGTATCTAAAATTTGATAAGCCTCTTGAATCGTTTGGGGATTTAATTTTTTTCCTTCCAAAAAGCGACTTGTTTTTTCTAAATATTTAGGGGTTGGCCCAACTCCTCCTACTGAAAAGTGAGCCAATTCAATCGTATCTTGCTTGAGCAAGATACTGCCTGCACTATTGACCGAAGCAATATCTAAATGTGTTCGTTTACAAACTTTTTCAAAATTAAATTTGACTTTTTTAGCAGGTTTTTTGAAGCGAATCCAATGAACAATTTCGTCGTCTTTTTTATCGAGTTTTTTATAATCAAGATAAAAGTCTTTGAGTGAGACTGTTCGTTCTTTTCCTTTTTTGGATAAGATAATTTCGCTATTGAGTGCTAGGAAAAAAATCGTCAAATCTCCAATAGGCGAAGCATTGACCAAGTTTCCTGCCACCGTTCCCATATTGCGAATAGGCGTAGAAGAAACCAATTTAAGGTGCTCCTTTATACGAGGAAAAATACTTTGCATGATTTCGGATTGCTCCAAATCTGTTGCGGTCGATTCTGCACCGATATATATATAGTCTTCTTTTAGATGGATGGTTTTAAAGGCCTTATTGTCAAACAAATGTTTGGCAGGGCGATGAATCATTTCTTCGGGACGCTGCACATACAAATCTGTTCCTCCACCAACGGGGATTCGTTCTACTTTTCCATTTTGAGAGAGTGGCAAAAGGCTTTCTTGCAAAGCCTTTAAGCGTTTGGGAATGTCCTTGAAATATTTTGGTAAAAACTGGTTTTCAACCAACCATTTAATGGCATTTTTTTCTTTTTTATCCGAAAGGTCTTTGACTATCGTTTCACAAGCTCGTTCCAAAGATTTATAACCTGTACAACGACAAATATTGCCATCAATCGAAGCAATCGCATCAGTATAATTTGCTTGTTGTTGGTTCATACAATAACCTGTCAAAGACACAATAAAACCAACGGTACAAAAACCACATTGTGTCCCCCCTTCATCTACAACGGCTTGTTGTACTGGCGAGAGTTCTTGCATATTGATACCCTCGACAGTGACAATATGCTTGCCCTGCGCATTGGCCAAAGGCATAAGACAGGAAGTCATAGATTGATAGTGCATTTTGCCATCTTGCAATTCGCCTACTAAGACAGTACAAGCACCGCAATCGCCTTCTCGACAACCAATTTTAGTGCCTCGAAGATTTTGTTGATAACGAACAAAATCCAATATTGTCAAACCTGACTCAGTATCAGTATTTATAACTTGCTGATTAAGTATAAAAGAAATCATACGGTATGATTTATGTGTTTTATTGTTTAGTAGCGCAAATATTCAGTTTGCGACCTCAAATTGCCTCTTCTAAATTTAGAACCAATAGCTATACAAGGAGGATAAAGTTAGAAGTTTTGAAAATAAAATCCTACAAAAAGCAACATTTCACTAACTTTTTTGTCTTTCATAAACGACAGAAGGTCGTTTATCGGTTCTTCTACTGTTTTCGTCCGCTTTTTTACTAGAAAAAAAGAAAAAATTGGATTTTTGAAGATAATATTATTACCATGCGGCAAATCAACTTTTATATTTTCATTCTCTCTTTTTTAGCTTTTGAGTTGCAAGCTCAAAATGCACCCAAGCAATTACAAGCCCTTCGTATTGATTCTCCTATCAAAATTGATGGTCAGTTAAATGAGTCCATTTGGCA
>JAHDEQ010000133.1 GCA_020628755.1 Saprospiraceae bacterium | reverse complement strand
TGGTATCATTGAAAAAGTGATTCATCACCTTGTTAAAATCATTGTTGAAATTTGATTTTCTTCTGTTTTTTGGATTTACGGTTGTAAAATACATATTGAGTGAAATTTTAATGTTTTAAAAAATGTTCTTTCAAAATGGATTCTCAAAAGAGAGAAAATATATGGGCGGAGGCGGCTAACCGCCTCCGCTTATAGTGGGATTTCAGAATAGGAATTCTGTCGTCCTCCTCTTTTTATTGAAACCAAATTTTCAAAGAAACTTACACTCAACTCTTATCAATAGGTGTTCCATACCAATTTTTCGGACGTAATTGCAGGTTTCGATGAAATTTAAGTGTCAAAAAGGCAGTTGTTTTGGTTTTTAGGTGTCAAAACGACAGTTTTTTATTGGATTAGGGGAAAAGAAAAGCCCTCTTTTGGAATTCCAAAAGAGGGCTTGAAAGAGAATAGAAAAATTATTTTTTTACAAAAGCGTCTTAAAATAAGTCACAAATTCATCTAATGATTGGCTTCCCATATCGCCAGCACCTTCGTCTCCTTGTCCCGATTGACGAACAGAGATTTTATTTTCATTGACTTCTTTTTCGCCAATAATCAACATAAAAGGATATTTGTTGACTTGTGCATCACGGATTTTACGACCAATTTTTTCATTACGACTATCAATATTACCTCGAATATCGTGCGCTGCCAATTGGTTTTGAATATCCTCAGCATAGCTTTGGAATTTTTCACTAATTGGTAAAATGATATATTGTTCAGGTGCTAACCAAAGTGGAAATTTACCTGCACAATGCTCCGTCAATACGCCAATAAAACGCTCCATCGAACCAAAAGGCGCACGGTGTATCATCACAGGACGATGTGTCTTGTTATCGGCGCCGATATACTCTAATTCAAAGCGGTCAGGCAAGTTGTAATCAACTTGGATGGTACCAAGCTGCCACGACCTCCCCAAAGCATCTTTTACCATAAAATCCAACTTTGGCCCATAGAATGCCGCCTCTCCCAACTCCGTTACAGTTTCTAAACCGACCTCTTTTGTTGCATCAATAATGGCTTGTTCGGCTTTTGTCCAATTCTCGTCCGAACCAATGTATTTTTCTTTATTAAGTGGGTCACGCAGCGAAATTTGAGCTGTAAAGTTTTCAAAACCGAGTTTCCGAATAACGTGCATGGTCAAATCCAATACGTTCAAAAACTCATCCTTTACTTGGTCTGGCGTACAGAAAATATGTGCATCGTCTTGCGTAAATCCACGTACACGCGTGAGTCCGTGCAACTCGCCACTTTGTTCGTAGCGATAAACCGTACCAAACTCCGCAATACGAATCGGCAATTCTTTATACGAATGTGGTTTGTGTCCATAAATCTCGCAGTGATGTGGGCAGTTCATCGGTTTTAACAAAAACTCCTCACCTTCACGTGGCGTATTAATAGGTTGAAAACTATCTTCACCATATTTTTCGTAGTG
Organism: Saprospiraceae bacterium; assembly: GCA_020628755.1. GTDB lineage: Bacteria > Bacteroidota > Bacteroidia > Chitinophagales > Saprospiraceae > JAHDES01. The sequence continues at coordinate 10,653 of JAHDEQ010000133.1, read as the reverse complement.
ACCAGAAGTCATGTATAAATCTTTCTTCGCAATATGCGGCGTAATTACAGGTTGATAACCTCGTTTGATTTGTTCTTTTTTCAAGAAATCCTCTAAACGAGTTCGCAAAGCAGTTCCTTTGGGTAACCAAATCGGCAAACCAGCACCTACTTTTTCAGAAAACATAAACAAGCCAAGTTCTGCGCCTAACTTTCGGTGGTCACGTTTCTTGGCTTCTTCGAGCATATGCAAATATTGCGTCAACTCTTTTTGTTTTGGAAAAGAAATGGCCGAAACCCGCGTCATTTGCTGACGACTTTCGTCGCCTTGCCAATACGCCCCACCCACTTTAAGGAGTTTGACCGCTTTGATTTTTCCAGTATCGGGCAGGTGTGGCCCCTTGCATAAATCTACAAAACCACCTTGTTGATATAAGGTCAAGGCTTCGTTTTCGCCTCGTTTTTCAATCAATTCGATTTTATATTCATCGCCTTTATCTTTGAAATAAGACAAAGCTTCGTTGCGTGAAATTGGCTTACGGTCAAAGGTGTTTTTCTGACGCGCCAATTCGAGCATTTTATCTTCAATCTTTTTAAAATCTTCGGTTGAAAGGGTTTTTTCTCCGAGGTCAACATCGTAATAAAAACCATTTTCGGTAGCTGGCCCCGTACCGAATTTGATACCAGGATAAACGGCTTCTAAGGCTTCTGCCAATAAGTGAGCCGAAGAATGCCAAAAGGTCATTTTACCATCCTTGTCATTCCAGGTGAATAATTGTACATGTGAATCTTGATCAATAGGGCGGTTGGCATCCCAAACTTCGCCGTTAACTTTGGCCGATAAGACATTGCGTGCCAAACCTTCGCTTATAGACTTTGCAATGTCCATAGCGGAAGTTCCTTTTTCGTACTGACGAACACTGCCGTCGGGTAGTGTGATATTTATCATAAATGTGGATTTCTACTTTTTTAACCACAGAGATAGCAGAGAGACGCAGAGATTTTTTTTATTCGACAACTCTGTGCAACTTAGTGGTCAAATTAACTTTTGCATTACCTACGAAATTATCGCAAGAAAAGTTCAAATTTAAGAACTGCGAAATTAGGATTTTTGAAGGGAAAAGAAAAATTTGCCCATATTGCTTTTACAGTAATACAAAAAGGAAGAGTTTATCCATTTTTCTTACTCATTACAAGCCGAAATCTCAGCCGAAAATTCCACATTGTTTTCTACACAAAAGCCTGCTTCTAAAGTAATGGTATTGCCTGCTTCAAAACGAATAGTTGAGCCATTTTGAATTAAACCATCCGAAGTCAAATCATTTATAACCTGATAGGCTGGATTATCTAAAACAGCTTCATAAGTTGTCAAATCATAATCGCAGCAAGTCAGTTCGTCGGGGCTTGTAGTATTGAGTTGAGGCATATAGGCCAAAACAGAATCTCGAATGGCTGCCGTTCCTTGTTCTCCATTCGTCAAAATGATAATGGCTTCATCCGTAGCTTTGTCTAATTGAAGGAGCGTACGTACGCCAATATCTCCACCCGAATGTCCAGCGTTTAGGAAGTTTGTATTAGACATAATACTCACTCCATCGATTGTTCCGTCGTTGAGCATCGCAATCGCATAACCGGCCAAATCTCGAACCGTAGCACGCAATCGCCCCGATGGATAGTCACTATAACTATAATGGACTTGAGGACTATTAGCAGCATTATATGGTAGTGCAATATGTGGAATATCCAAACTATCTAAGGTAAAGGAAGTCCGTGTCATACACAAAGGGTCAAAAATAGTTTGATGGGTATAAGTTATAAAATCCATTCCTGTTGCCTGCTCTACTACGTGAGCAGCCAAAGCATAACCAATATTGGAATAATGATAAGAACCTATTGTTGGTTGAAAATTAAGAGCTGCATCATAAATAGTTCCTGTGGGCAAAAGGTAGTCTTGCAAGTAGGGCCCGAGAGGCGGCGTACTTGCTTCGCTTGTTTGATAAGGCATCACAGGCCAGTTGTCGTCAATACCAGAAGTATGATTGAGTAGCATAGCTAAAGTTATCGTTGTAGGGTCGCTCGGATGACTAACGCTAAATGATAAATAATTATTGATAGGCTCGTTTAAGCTCGTAATTGCTCCTGATTCCACTGCAATATTGGCAGCACAATGCACAAAATGTTTGGACACACTTGCCATCATAAACGAAGTATTGGCATCTACAGGTTGGTTTGTTGCAATATTTGCCATACCCAAATAGCCTTCATAAACCAATTCATTGGATTTGACAACACCGACGGCCATTCCTGGATAACCATTTTGAGTCAAAATAGTATTGAGCGCATCGTCAAGTGTCTGAGCTGTTGAAGAAAGCGATATTATGAGAATTAGAACAGTGATTGCTAATTTGGATAGGATATTTTGGGTTTTCATTCTCTTTGGATTGATCGTGTTTTTTTTATTTGATTAGAATCTAAATTTAGGGATTATCTTTTTGCTTTCAAACAATTAGAACTAAAAACGCCCTGTCGAAATATCGACAAGGCGTTTTAACATGATGATCTACAAAAAATCTTTATATAATCAAGATACGACGAAAGTCGTATCCTGATATTTATAGTTCTTAAGAAGCTAAGAACGGTGCAATTACGAGTGCAACAACAGACATCAATTTCAATAAGATATTCAATGATGGGCCTGATGTATCTTTAAATGGGTCACCCACTGTATCACCAACTACAGCAGCTTTGTGTGCTTCAGAACCTTTATAGTGTTTGCCTCCTTGAATGGTAACACCTTCTTCAAACATTTTCTTAGCATTATCCCAAGCACCACCTGCGTTAGATTGGAAGATTGCCATCAAAACACCACAAACCGTAACACCTGCCAATAATCCACCTAACATCTCAGCACCACCACCAAAACCAATAACTACTGGTGTAATTACGGCTAACAAACCAGGAAGAACCATTTCACGAATAGAAGCAGCAGTTGAGATTTCAACACACTTGCTATATTCTGCTTTTCCATCGGCTGCTTCAAATGTTTTGCGATCTGCATCGCTCCATTTGTCCATATCTTTTCCTTCATTCTTTTTCATAACAGCCAATGCCTTTTTCAATTCAGGAATGGTATTGAACTGGCGACGTACTTCTTGAATCATATCCATCGCTGCACGTCCAACTGCTCCCATTGACATAGCTGAGAAAACAAAAGGTAACATACCACCAATCAACAAACCAGCCATTACTCTTGGTTGAGCAATATCAATAGAGTTGATACCTGCTGTCACCATAAAGGCTGCAAATAATGCTAGTGCTGTTAAGGCAGCAGAACCAATTGCAAATCCTTTACCGATTGCAGCAGTTGTGTTACCAACAGCATCTAATTTATCAGTACGTTGACGTACTTCTTTTGGCAATTCAGCCATTTCAGCGATACCACCTGCATTATCAGAAATAGGGCCATAAGCATCAACTGCCAACTGGATACCTGTGTTGGATAACATCCCAACTGCTGCAATTGCAATACCATATAATCCAGCAAAGTGGTGTGCTCCGATAATAGCTCCTGCTAATATCAAAGTAGGAATCATAGTTGACATCATACCAACTCCTAAACCCGCGATAATATTAGTAGCAGCACCAGTTACCGATTGGTCAACAATACCTTGAACTGGTTTTGTACCTGTACCTGTATAATATTCTGTGATTTTACCAATTCCCAATCCTGAAATCAATCCGATGATTACTGCATAAAATACCCCCATCGAAGTGTAAGCTGTTGGGTCGCCTGCGACCGACCAAGCGTCTGGTAACATCCATTTGATAATAAAGAAAGTCAAAACTAACATCAAACCAGCAGAAGTAAATTCTCCCAAGTTCAATGCTTTATGTGGATCGCCTCCGTCTTTTACTTTCACTAAGAATGTTCCTAAGATAGAAGTGATAATACCAGTAGCTGCTAATACTAAGGGTAATAAAACGGCATTTAATCCGCCCCATTCATTAGTTGTTGCAAATTCTGAAGAAACCATAAATGCAGAACCCAATACCATTGTACCAATGATAGATCCTACATAAGATTCAAAAAGGTCGGCTCCCATACCAGCAACATCTCCTACGTTGTCACCAACATTATCGGCAATTGTTGCAGGATTTAGTGGATGATCTTCAGGAATACCAGCCTCTACTTTACCCACCAAGTCAGCACCTACATCCGCAGCTTTGGTATAGATACCTCCACCTACACGTGCAAATAAGGCGATAGAAGAAGCACCGAAAGAAAATCCTGTCAATACGGTAATTACTCTTCGTACCTGTTCCATGTTTTCGACACCGAACATACCTTTATATACTATAAATAGAGTACCCAATCCGAGTACACCCAATCCTACAACACCAAGTCCCATTACAGCACCACCGCCAAAAGCAACTTCAAGTGCTTTTCCGAGGCTCGTTCGAGCAGCCTGTGTTGTTCTAACATTTGCTTTGGTTGCAACACGCATTCCGATGAAACCTGCCAATGCAGAACAAATCGCACCCAAGATAAAAGAGATGGCAACCATCCAAGAAGAATCAGCACCAGCAGAAAAAGCTAAAAGCCCAGCTACTACTAATACAAAAATTGCAAGAATTCGATATTCGGCACGTAAAAAAGCCATTGCACCGTCAGCAATATTTTTGGCAATAAATGCCATCTTATCGGAACCAACATCTTGTTTGCCAACCCAAGAAGACTTCCAAAAGGTATAGAGCAAGGCTACTGCACCCAATACTGGAATCGCCATTGTAATTGTACTACCCATATTCGTTTTATTTTAATTATTATTTAAATTTGGTAAAAGTGAATTTTTTTCTTTCACTTGTCTTAAAATTGATTTTACTACGAAAAAACATAAAAAAGAGTTGCCCCTCGTTTTTCGGAGGGCAAAAGTAAGCGTTTTTTGTGGCTTGTGCAACAAAAAATGATACGTAAAATGCTGATAATTGGAGGATTGAGCTTTGATAAAGTCCAAGAATTAGACTTTTTGTGAAAACAGAGGCCCAAAGACGTAAAAGGTTTCAATTTTGAATAGCAAACAAGGCACTTTCAAAAAGTGCCTTGTTTGCAACTAAACTATTTTTTGCGATTGCGTTTTCTAGACTTTCTTGCTGCTTTATTGCGTTTTTTATTTTTTTTCCTTTGTGCTTGTGGCAAGGTATTTCGTTTGCCTCGACTCGGCAAATACATATAATCATCACTTGGTATATGATGAACAGATTGGGCTATTCCTAGAACATCTTGTTCTTCAGAAAGTATATAGATTGTCTTTTCACCATTGAGCGTTTTGAAAAGTGTGGGTTGAGTAGAGTAACCTGTTTCTATACTAAATACACCACAATATTCGACTCCATGTTTGATAGCACTTTTGGCAATTTCATCGTCTATAATAACAGTTGGACAATTGCTACAGAAAAAACCTACAGGAGCAGTTAAAATCCTAGAAGGTCCTTGTGTGGCATAAGGAAAATTACTCATCATCTGCTCCGTTTCGGATTCACAACGAGGACATTTGTCGGTATATCCCAAAAAGGTTGATTCATAAGCGTGTTCAATTTCACCTTTAAAAATAGGAAGCTCGTTCTGTTCACTCATGTATTCCAGCATCTCTACATTATCTTTTCCACTTACATAGTCATCTTTGATTACTCTGACGATTCCATCTTCTTTATTTACCTCGGCGTGAGAATTGTTAGAGAGTTGAATTTTTTTTAATTTATTTTTTAATTTATCAAACATAGTATTTTCTTTTTAATAGAGGAATTTAGAGTGTTACTTCCTCTTCGGATGTACCAATTTCATTTCATCAATTAGGTGGCTGGCACCTGCATATTTGTCCACAATAAATAAGATATAACGGACATCAACCATGATATTTCTACAAATAGATGGATCGTAATTGATGTCGCTCATCGTACCTTCCCATGCTCGATCAAAATTGAGTCCAATAAGATTACCGTATGCATCTATGGCAGGGCTACCTGAGTTGCCGCCTGTAGTATGGTTGGTTCCAATAAAGCAAACGGGCATTTTACCATTGTCGGCATATTGTCCGTAATCTTTTTGTTCGTAGAGTTCAATGAGTTTTGGATTGACATCGAACTCGTAGTCGCCTGGGACATATTTTTGCATGACTCCTTCAAGATAAGTAACTGGTTTGTACATCACGGCATCGCGAGCTTCGTAGCCTTGTACTTGTCCGTAGGTGACACGCATGGTAGAGTTGGCATCGGGATAGAAGGTGCGATTGGGGAACAAATCCATTTGAGCTTTCATGTATTTGCGTTGCAAAACACTGAGCTTTTCGTCTATTTCGTTGTATTGAAGTTCGGCATTTTCGTGGTAAGCATCGGTTAATTTGGTGATGAATTGATAAGCAGGGTCGGCTTTGAGTTTTTCCACAGCTTCGGCAGGAGACATGCCCAAAACACGCATTGTACCATCTAATTTGGTCAAAATAGTATTGTCATAAATATGATTGGCTATTCCTTCGTAACCATCAATGTCACGCTGCGCCAAGAGTGCGCCGACAGGCGCACTGACCGCACTGATAGGCACTCCTCCTTGATACATTTCCATCAAAGCGGCAAAGACTTTTTTGTCAATTCGTGGTTGATAATCTTTATAAAAACCTGTCAAATAACCTTCTAGTCTTCCTTTATAGTTATTATAACCTGTATCGCCATTGTTTTCATACATTTTGACCAAACGTGTCATATAATTGGCAGTTCGGAGCAACTCTACGTTTCGGTAAACGACCTCGTTAAAATAGTCTCTCGAAAGGGCATAGGGTTCAATATCTTTATATAAAGTCTCAAATTGTTGGAGCAAATCACCGTATTTAGTTTGGGCATTGCCTTTCTTTTTTCCTTTGACTTGATTTTTGGTGAGGCGGCTAGTAAATTCTTTTTCAAAACGTTGTTTTTTACCTACGCCGTCGGTGGCTTTTATACCCTGGCTTTCGCCAATCCATTTTTTCCAGTAATTGGCAATACGAGCAAATTTTGAAGCATATTGAATTTTGACTTGTGGGTCGGCACGCATTTCGGCATCAACGATTTTGAGTGCTTTGTCACGAATCGCAATTTTGGCAGGATTTAGTACATCAACCGTTTGTTCGATGGCATAAGAAGGCAAATATTCATTGGTGCGACCAGGGAAACCAAAGACCAATGTAAAATCATCTTTGGCTACACCATCCAAAGAAATGGGTAAAAAATGCTTAGGCGTAAAAGGGACATTGTCGGGTGAATAGTCGGCAGGCAAATTGTCTTTGCCCGCATAGATACGAAACAAAGCAAAGTCGCCTGTATGACGTGGCCATACCCAGTTGTCGGTATCTGCACCAAATTTTCCGATGGATTCGGGCGGTGTTCCGACCAGTCGAACATCCTTATAAGTCATTGTCACAAAACTAAAATATTGGTTGCCTTTGAAAAACGGACGAATGACGATGTCTTCGTATTGGCCCAATTTAGCAGCAGCTTTGTAAGCTTCGAGGTTTTTATCAATAGTAGATTGTCGCTTTTTTTCGTCCATTCCTTCGTTGATTCCTTTGAGAATACTGTCTGTCACATCATCAATACGTACAATGAAGGTTGCGGTAAGACCAGGATTGGGTAGCTCATCTTTCATGGTTTTAGCCCAAAAACCATCTTGAATATAATTGTTTTCGAGGGTCGTATGCGATTGGATTTGACCGTAACCACAGTGGTGATTGGTGAGCAAAAGCCCTTTATCAGAAATAATTTCGGAGGTACAAAAACCACCAAAATGTACAATGGCATCCTTGAGGCTGCCTTTGTTGACACTATAAATGTCTTCGGCCGTCATTTTCATACCCATGCTTTGCATATCGCCTTCGTTGAGGGCTTTGAGGAGATGCGGTAGCCACATGCCTTCGCCTGCGAATGCAGTCTGAAAAGATAGGAATGCTATCAATATAGATAAACTTCTAAGTGTAAATTTCATTCGTATTTGAATTTTTGTAAAAAAAATAGGATTGCTAAGATAGGGCTTTTCATAGTATAATCCGTATTTTGTGCCATGCGGATTATCCAAATCACCGATTTATATATTGGGCGTGTGGGCGACGACACCTTTGGTGTGGACGTGCGTAGCAATTTTCTCAATATTTTAGCAGAAGTCAAATATTTAAACACAACTACTTAAAAAAATTATTGATTATGAAAATTACTCTACAAAAGAAGTATCTTTTTTTGTTCTTTCTTATTGCTATACTTTCTATTCCATCTTATGCAGCATTTATTGATGATGATTGTACTTCAAACCACGAAACACCAAGTATAGTTTGTGATGATTTTACTACTTCGAGTACAGGAGATTCCTTAGCTTTAGTCGCTTTCTACAATGCAACCGATGGTGCTAACTGGACAACGACTTGGGATCTTTTGCAACCAATGGATACGTGGTTTGGCGTAAACTTGGATGCAAGTCGATGTGTGACAAATTTGTATTTATCTTCCAATAATTTAAATGGTTATCTACCAACTGAACTTAGCAACTTGAGTAAATTGATAAATATAAATTTACGTTCTAATAATTTAACTGGTAGTATTCTGCCTGAGTTTGGCAACTTAATTAATTTGAGAAATTTAAGTTTATCTTCTAATGATCTAACTGGCAGTATTCCACCCGAACTTGGCAACTTGAGTAATCTGACTAGTTTATCTTTGGCCGGAAATGGTTTGAATGGTAACATCCCACCTGAGTTAGGTAATTTGGGTAATCTAAATTACTTAAGTTTATTTTCTAATGATCTAACTGGCAGTATTCCACCCGAACTTGGCAACTTGAGTAATTTGATAGATTTAAGTTTAGGTAGTAATAAATTAACGGGTAATATTCCGCCTGAATTAGGTGATTTGAGTAATCTAAGTTTTTTAGCTTTACCAGGAAATGCTTTGACTGGCAGTATTCCACCCGAACTTGGCAACTTGAGTAATTTGATAGATTTAAGTTTATTTTTTAATGGTCTAAGTGGTAGCATTCCAGCTGAGTTAGGTAATTTGATGAATCTGACAAATTTACATTTATCTTTCAATAATTTGAGTGGTAGTATTCCACCTGAGTTAGGTAATTTGACTAATTTAGAATTTTTACTCTTAAGATTCAATAACCTAAGTGGCAGTATTCCGTCTGAACTGGGTAACTTGAGTAATCTCTATATATTAGAATTAGATGAAAATAATTTAACGGGAAGTATTCCACCTGAATTAGGTAATTTGATTAATTTACAACGAATTAATTTGGAGTACAATAATCTAAGCGGTTGCATTCCATTAGAGTTAAATAGCTTATGTTATTTAGCTACTGTAGATCTTAATACTTGTTTTCCAGGTCCTTCTTGCCAATATGATTTTTCCAACAACCCTAATCTCCCCAATGGAGGTGATTTTCTCAACTTTTGCAATAATGGCACGGGGGCATGTTCAGGAAGTACAACCTGCACAGGAGATTCCCTCGCCTTAGTTGCTTTATATAACTCTACTGCTGGTTCTAGTTGGACAACAACTTGGAATCTTTCGCAAGCAATGGATAATTGGTCTGGCGTAACGCTCAATGCAAATCGTTGTGTGACAAGCCTCGATTTAAGAAGTAATAATCTAAATGGAACAATACCGACGGCAATAGGAGATTTGAGTATGTTGACTTATCTTAATTTGTCTATCAATAATTTGAGTGCATCTATCCCTGTCGAAATCGGCGATCTCATTAACTTGACTTATTTAGATTTAAGTTACAATAATCTAAATGGCAGTATTCCAAGCGAGCTAGGTGATTTGAGTAATTTGACTCTTCTATGGTTGAATGACAATAATTTGATTGACCCTATTCCTAATGAATTGGGCAACTTAGATATGTTGACTAATTTAAGTTTGAGATCTAATAGTTTGAGTGGTAGTATTCCAGCAGAGCTAAGTAATTTGACTTCTTTACTAAGAATCGATTTATCTTCTAATAATCTAAGCGGTTGTATTCCAATAGAATTAAATAGTCTGTGTTATTTAACGACTACAAATTTTGGTCTTTGTGGGCCTGTTCCTCTTTGTCAGGCTAACTTTTCTAACAACCCTAGTCTTCCAAATGGAGGCGACTTTCTCGATTTTTGTGCCAATGGTTCGGGGGAATGTGCGTGCCTTCAGGTACACCTTGTTCCAGGTACTATTCCCACAGGAATATATAAAGCTGATATCAGCGTAATATCTGATGGAACTATTAATAATGGCACAAATGTCAATTTTAAAGCTGGTCAAGAAATAGAACTTAATAATGGTTTTGAAGTTATTTTGGGAGCTGTATTTTGTGCTGAAATAGAAGCTTGCTTCTAAGAACAGCTTTATCTTTTTCATATGGAGTTAGAATAAAGTATCAGTTTTTAAAAATGAGCTTAATATGTACAATCCTTAGATCGAGCAAAAAAAATCCTTTACCTCTAAGCTCTATACCGAGAACAGGGTAAAAAATCGAAAATGAAATGAAGGTTTTACCCCTTCGGCATCACTATTCACGGGAAAATTCCTTTTAGGATAAATTCGGAAATTTATCCCGTTAACAGTATATATCAAAGATTAAATAAAATAGTTAACTTTCCTTTGGATAATCCGTATTTTG
>JAHDEQ010000132.1:8642-12153 GCA_020628755.1 Saprospiraceae bacterium | reverse complement strand
AAAAAAGCAGGTGCTGAAAATGTAGAACTATGCGAAACAGAAGGACATCCAATTGTCTATGCCGATAAAATAATTGATAAGAAATTGCCCACTGTTTTGGTTTATGGCCATTATGATGTGCAACCGCCTGACCCTCTCGATTTGTGGGACTCTCCTCCTTTTGAGCCTGTTATCAAAAAGACAAAATTACATCCCAAAGGAGCTATTTTCGCACGCGGAGCTTGCGATGATAAGGGACAGGCTTTTATGCACATCAAAGCTTTTGAAGCCATGCTCAAAAATAAATGCTTGCCTTGTAATGTCAAATTTATGATTGAAGGTGAAGAAGAAGTTGGCTCGATGAATTTGGGTACTTTTTGCAAAAAGAATAAGAAAAAATTGGCTTGTGATGTCATTTTGATTTCTGATACTTCTGTTATTTCTAACAAACAGCCTTCTATAACGGTTGGACTTCGTGGTTTGAGTTATGTGGAGGTAGAAGTGACGGGTGCAAATCGTGATTTGCACTCGGGCGTTTATGGTGGTGCAGTTGCCAATCCCATCAATATCCTAAGTCAGATGATTGCTTCGATGCACGACAAAAACAATAAAATTAAAATCCCTGGTTTTTATGAAGATGTCGTCAAAGTGGGTAAGAAAGAACGGGAAGAAATGAACAAAGCTCCGTTTAGTTTGAGTACTTATAAAAAAGGATTAAAGATAAAAGATATTCACGGCGAAAAAGGTTATACCACTTTAGAACGAACTTCTATTCGACCAACCCTTGATGTAAACGGTATGTGGGGGGGCTATATTGGCGAGGGAGCTAAAACGGTTTTGCCATCTAAGGCTTACGCCAAAATTAGTATGCGCTTAGTACCAAACCAAGATCCTAAAAAAATCACGAAGTTGTTTTCGGATTATTTTAAATCTATTGCCCCGCCGTCGGTTACTGTTAAAGTCACGCCACATCACGGTGGTGATGCTGCTGTCACACCTACAAATACACCAGAATATGAAGCGGCACACCTCGCTATGAAAGAAACCTATGGGAAAGATCCCATTCCACAACGAGGTGGAGGAAGTATTCCTATCGTAGCTTTATTTGAAAAAGTTTTGGGTGTAAAAACTGTCTTGATGGGCTTCGGATTAGATACGGACGATATTCATTCGCCAAATGAACACTATGGTTTGTTCAATTTTTATAAAGGAATTGAAACGATACCTTACTATTATAAATATTATGCAGAATTGAAAAGCTAGTTTTCATTCTATGTCCTACTAAAAAGGCTTTTGCAGCGAATCGCTGCAAAAGCCTTTTTTCTTTTTCTGAAGAGAGGAATTTTTACCCCAACAAAGATTGCAATTTCATAGCTACGCCCATATCACCACTCACTTTAATTTTGCCACCCATGAAAGCCATCATTGGATTCAAATCACCTTTTACCAAAGCCATAAAATCTTCTTTAGTAACACTTACAGTACAGTCAGCGTCTTTATCTTCGGCAGAAACTGTGTTTGCATCGCCTGTTCCGTCGATATAAACGATTTCGTCACCAAAGTTGAATTTTAACGTATTGCCGATTGGGCTAACACTTGCTGCTTTTTCTTGAAGTCCTTCTAAAATAGTCATATTTAAGGTTTTAGATTTTTTAATAATAAACCCGTTTATTTTCTTAACGGATTCTCGGCGCAAAAATAACAAAAATTGCTAATAAATTCTGTATTGTTTACAAAACAAGCCAAAGAGAAGAAAAGTTGAAATATCTCTTCCTTAAAATAACAATAGCCGCACAAGGCGGCTATTGCAATACTCTCATTATTATTAGTGTATATTTTTAGATTAAGCCAAATCAAAGCGATCCAAATTCATCACTTTGTTCCAAGCTTTTACAAAATCGTTGACAAATTTTTGACCTGCATCAGAACAACCATATACCTCGGCAATTCCTCTCAATTCAGTATTTGAACCAAAAATCAAATCGGAACGAGTTCCTCGCCATTTAGCAGCACCTGTATTGCGGTCACGACCTTCAAAAACAGCAGCATTGTCTTCACTAGCTGACCAAGTCGTATTTACATCTAATAAGTTTACAAAGAAGTCATTGCTCAACACACCAGGTCGGTCAGTAAATACACCATGATTTGAATTATTATAATTGGTATTTAAAACACGAAGTCCACCAACCAAAACCGTCATTTCTGGAGCTGTCAAAGTCAAGAGTTGAGCCTTATCAATAAGCATTTCTTCTTCCGAGCTATTGTATTTTCTTTTCATATAGTTTCTAAATCCATCTGCCCAAGGTTCAAGTACAGCAAATGAATCTACATCCGTCATTTCTTGTGTAGCATCCATACGACCAGGAGTGAACGGAACGGTCACTGCATGACCAGCGTCTTTCGCAGCTTGCTCAATCGCAGCACATCCACCCAGTACAATTAAATCTGCTAAAGAAATTTGATTACCCGAAGCATTAAATTCTTTTTGAATACCTTCCAACGTATCTAATACTTTAGACAATTGTGTTGGATTATTGGCCTCCCAAAATTTCTGAGGTGCAAGTCTAATTCTTGCGCCATTTGCTCCGCCACGCTTGTCCGAACCTCGGAAAGTTGAAGCCGAAGCCCAAGCCGTTGATACCAATTGAGAAACATTCAAACCCGAAGCCAAAAGCATTCGCTTAAGCGATGCAATATCTTCTGCATTCACCAAATCATGATTTACAGCAGGAACTGGGTCTTGCCAAATCAACACTTCCGCAGGAACATCAGCACCCAAATAACGAGCTCTTGGCCCCATATCACGATGCGTCAATTTGAACCAAGCTCTAGCAAAAGCATCGGCGAATTGCTCTGGGTTTTCATGAAATCGTCGAGATATTTTCTCATAAGCAGGATCCATACGCAAAGCCAAATCCGTTGTCAACATCATAGGTGCATGACTTTTTTCGGCATCGTGTGCATCAGGTACAGTACCTGCAGCTGCACCACCTTTGGGTGTCCATTGCTGCGCTCCCGCTGGGCTTTTTGTCAATTCCCATTCAAAGCCAAATAGATTTTCAAAGTAATTATTGCTCCATTTAGTTGGAGTCGTTGTCCATGCACCTTCGAGACCACTTGTTATGGTGTCGGCACCATTTCCTGTTCCAAAGGTATTTTTCCAACCTTCGCCTTGTTCTTCAATCGTTGCGCCAGCAGGTTCACGAGCTACGTATTTTTCAGGGTCAGCAGCACCGTGCGTTTTACCAAAGGTATGTCCTCCTGCAATCAAAGCAACGGTTTCTTCGTCATTCATCGCCATACGACCAAAGGTTTCACGAATATCTCGTGCCGATGCAATCGGGTCAGGATTTCCGTTGGGGCCTTCTGGATTGACATAAATCAAACCCATTTGAACTGCACCAAGTGGATTTTCCAATTCTCTGTCGCCTGCATAACGCTTGTCGCCTAACCACTCTGTTTCATTACCCCAATAAATATCTTCTTCTGGCTCCCAAACATCTTCACGTCCTCCTGCAAAACCAAAGGTTTT
>JAHDEQ010000132.1:0-8542 GCA_020628755.1 Saprospiraceae bacterium | reverse complement strand
GAAGAATGCTGTCGCAAAATATTCAATTTGAGTTGGTTGGGCCACCAATCGCGATTGGTCATGCCACCTCCTGCGCTTTTGTTCAAAGCACCGTGCATAAATGGACATTTGCCTTCTCCATTTACGTTGTAGCTTGATTTTGGGTTGTTTTTAGAATCCATGATGATATTATGATATTTGATTTATAAAATTTTGAATGTTTATATTCTATGTTTTTAGGGACTGCAAAAACTTGGGGTCGCATACGGGCAAATTTGCCCGTATGGTACGCTTTTCTTTAGCAGCTTCCTAAAATTTCGCACAAAAATAGCCTTTCACAATTATAGATAAAAACGAATTTTTCAATAACTTTATCGAAAAAAGCGATGACACGAAGTCAGATAGAATATATTTTAGCCTTAGCTAAATTAGAGAGTTTTGGAAAAGCAGCAAAAGCCTGCTTTGTTACTCAATCAACACTTAGCGCAATGGTTGCAAAAGTGGAAGAACAAATTGGTATTACCTTGTTTAATCGAAAAACAAGACCTGTGAGTTTGACCCCACAAGGCGAAAGAGTTGTAAAGGTTTTGAAAAGTATTTATCGAGAATACCAGGTTTTTGATGAAGTTGTCAACGAAATAAAAGGTTATGATGTAGGCGATTTGAGTATTGCTTGTATTCCTACGGTTGCGCCTTATTTATATCCTTTGATTTTGAACGAAATGTCTCGTAAACATTCAGAAATCAACTTTACAATACATGAGTTGACCACCGAAAATATTATAGAAGAAATCATTGCAGGCGATATTGATGTAGGTATTGTATCTATCCCTTTGGAGCATGAAGAGTTAAAAGAATATGACCTTTATGTTGAAGATTTTTTGTTGTACGATTGCGGAAATACTTCTAAAAGTTCAAAATTTAAAGTTTCGGATATTGATCTAGAACGTTTGTGGCTAATGGAAGAAGGACATTGTATGCGCAATCAAGTCGGAAAAATTTGTGAGCTTCGGCAACTCAAAAAAATCAATGGCAATCTGACCTATAATTGTGGGAGTATTTTTACGCTCATTGAAATGGTCAAAATGAATAAAGGCGTGACTTTACTGCCTCGTTTGGCTCTCGCCAATAATACCCAAATTCAGGAACACAATATATATAATATCCTTGCTCCTGTGCCTTCTCGAAAGATTGGTATTGTCACGCATAAAAATTATGTCAAGAAGGGAATGCTATCGGATTTGATACAGATTATTAAGGATGCTGTTGAAGGTTTTTTACCGAAAAACACTTCTGAACAGGCGATTTTTAAGCCACTGAGGTAAATTTAGCTTTACTAAACTTTGCTATTCTTATTCCCTCCCGCAAGCCTGTCTCCGCAGGTAGATTTAGGAAAGTAAATACTATACATCACAAATTTGGATGGCTTCTTTTAGGGAATCAATTGGGTTGTCGTAAGTCGGAACAAATTCTTGTGCAACGTAGCCTTTGAAACCCGTTTTGAGGATAGCTTTCATGATGGCTGGATAATTCAATTCTTGGGAGTCGTTGATTTCATTGCGGCCTGGAACACCTGCCGTATGATAGTGCGCAAAGTAAGGATGATAGTCTTGAATGGTTCTGATAATGTCGCCTTCATTGATTTGCATATGATAAATATCGTAGAGCAATTTAAAATTATCTGAACCTAAGGCATCACATAATTTTACGCCCCAAGGCGTATTGTCGCACATATAATCAGGATGGTCAATTTTGGAATTGAACAACTCCATTATTATAATAACTCCGTGTTTTTCTGCCAAAGAAAGGATTGATTTCAAGCCTTTCACACAGTTTTGTAAACCTTGCTCGTCGTCCATTCCTCTACGATTTCCACTAAAACAAATCAAGTTTTTATAACCTGCTTCTGCCACTTTTGGAATCAATTCAGAATAGCGTTGTATCAGTTCATCGTGAAATTTCAGATCATTCCAGCCATCTACTAAATTGAGTTCTGCGCCATTGCACATCGAACAATCAATATTGTATTTTTTGAGCGTTGGCCAATCCTTCTCCCCTACCAAATCAATTGCAGGAATCCCAATTTCGTTTAAAATGGGTAGAAATTCCTCTAAAGGATATTTTCCGAAACACCATTGACTGACCGAGTGCCGAATATTACCTTTCAATTTTTGAGGGGATTTATTAGAAGGATTATCTGCTGCGCAGGCTGTGTTTGTTACCAACAAACCTGCTCCTGCTGCTACTGAATTTTGGACAAAGGTTCTTCGTTTCATTTTATTGAGTGTTCACGTATCAACGTATTCACGTGTTCATGTCCAATTCGAACATGAACACGTGGATACTTGAACACGTGCGTTCGTTATAAGGCCCAGGCTTTACCATCGACTTCTTCGAGTGGTATGCAGCCCTGATAAGGTCCTGGGACAGGCAAATAATTGAGGTGATTGGTCGCAATAAGTTCGCTACCGAAATAACCCGCTATCGTCAAATTGCGAAGCGAGGCTAAAAATTGTGTAATGTAATATGGATGCTCGGCTGCTCCTTCAGCTTTGGGGTCGGGCGCATCGCTATTGAGCAATTTCATCGCTTCGGCAAGTTGCTCTTCGCTTAGATTGACCATGTGTTTGTCTAGCATGGCCGCCAAGTGCTTGCGCTTGGCTTTTGTTGGCTCAACTTCTTGTTCTTTTTGAAGTAAATTTTTAAAACCTGTTAAACCTAAATTAAAAGCTTCTTGGTCTTCGGCTTTGTAAATATTTTTTATCATCATATCCATATAACGCACTACTTTGGCTTCTTTTGCACCAGGTGTATCTGTTGCAGGAAGGATAATATCGGACAATTCATCGAGCAAAGAAGCATCGGTTTCTGCCAGAAACTGAGGTTTCCAATTGTCTTTCTCTACAGCCATTTCTGATTGGCAAGATGAAAAAAGCGTTGCCAATGCTCCTGCACTAATAGTTATTCCTGCTCCAATTCCTATATTTCTGATTGCATTTCTTCTGTTCATTCTAAAAAGTTTGTACGTGTTCGAGTATTCACGTATTCACGTTGAAAAATGAACGTGAATACGTGCAAACATAGATACCTGAACACGTGTTTTACAGATTCTGTTTTTTCAATTCTTTAACGGCGTAGTCGGCTGCTCGGGCAGTCAATGCCATATAAGTCAAGGAAGGATTGACGCAAGCAGACGAAGTCATACAAGCTCCATCGGTGACGAAGACATTTTTGGCTTCGTGGACTTGATTCCAACCATTGAGGATTGAAGTTTTGGGGTCTTTGCCCATACGAGCTGTTCCCATTTCATGGATGCCCAGTCCAACTCCATAAGAGTTTTCATAACCATGAACATTTTTGAAGCCTGCCGCTTCCATCATTTCGACGGCAGTCGCTTGCATATCTTTACGCATTTCTAGTTCATTTTCTTTAATCTCGGTATCAAAAATGACGGTTGGCAAGCCCCAATCGTCGAGGTTTTCGTAATCGAGGGTCAATTTATTGTCGTGGTAAGGAAGAACTTCACCAAAACCATTCATGCCAATGCGCCAGTTGCCTGGCTGCATCAAGCTGTCTTTGAAAGCACCGCCAATTTGCATTTCGGCAACGCCTCGCATCCAGTTTTCACGACTTCCACCCCCTTGAAAGCCATAGCCTCGAAGGAAGTTTTTATGTTTGGTCGCCGCATCATTATTTCTGAATTTTGGAATATAAAAGCCGTTGGGTCGGCGACCTTTATAGTATTTGTCTTCAAAGCCTTCGACATCGGCACTTGCTCCTACATGAAAATGATGATCCATAATATTGTGACCTAATTCGCCACTTCGATTGCCTAAGCCATTTGGAAAACGCTTTGATTTGGATTGCATCAAAATGGATGTGGAAGCGATGGCAGAAGCATTTAAGAAAATGATTCTAGCTTTGAATTCATAGGTCTTTTTCGTCAAACGGTCAATTACTCGAACGCCTGTTACTTTTTCTTTTTTCTCATCATAAATCAATTCATGTACGATAGAGTCGGGCCGTAAAGTCATATTGCCAGTTGCCTCCGCCGCAGGAAGTGTAGAAGAATTGCTACTAAAATATGCTCCATACGGGCAACCTCGCATACAGCGATTGCGGGATTGACAAGTTCCGCGCGAGCCAATATTACCTTTAGTAATATGAGCCGAACGCCCAATGGTTAGGGTTCGTTCTGGAAAGGTAGATTTTATAGCATCTCGGAATTTTTCTTCGACACAATTCAAGTCCATAGGAGGCAAAAACTCGCCATCGGGTAGTTGGGGCAAGCCCTCTTTGCTACCACTGATACCCACAAATTTCTCGACATGCGAATACCAAGGCGCAATATCTTTATAGCGAATAGGCCAATCTACTCCGATTCCTTCTCTTGCATTGGCCGTAAAATCAATATCACTCCAACGATAGCTTTGTCGCCCCCACATGAGGCTGCGCCCACCTACATGATAGCCCCGAATCCAGTCAAAACGCTTGCCCTCGACCTCCTGATAAGGATGCTCCGTATCTTTTACAAAAAAGTGTCGGCGACTAGGAGTTACGGTATAACCTGTTCTTTTTTGTTTTTCATAATCTTTGAGGTCTTCTTGCGAAGGTTTGTCGTGATTGGGTAATTCCCATTTATCGAGATTCATTGTTGGGTAGTCCGCAACGTGCCGCACGTTGCGGCCACGATCTAAGACTAGCGTTTTGATTCCTTTTTCACAAAGTTCTTTGGCTGCCCAACCGCCACTAATTCCTGTTCCTACGACAATAGCATCGTATTCAATGGGACTTTTATCATCAAATAATGGCATTTTACTTAATTTAATGCATCCATTTATGCATGCAAAAATGATTGAATGAGTACACTATCAAATATAGGTAAAATTACAGGTCTAAAAAATTATATTTTAATAATATTGATTTTGTCGAAATAAATAAACAGTTCATATTAAAAATAATCTTATCCTTTCCAATATCTTCAAATAATTGCTAACTTGCAGGGTTCAAAACAAGACATACTATTTTCTCCTTTAAGAGGAAAACCAATTTGAGAAACACTTGGAGTTTTATTTATTAACGAATAACTTTTTAATGCGTAACGATTGACACTTATAGTTTTTCTATTTCGTTACTCAATTATCAGTTATACAGTTATATTTTAATCAAATTCCAACACTATTATTACTTAATATTCATGACTAAGACTAAGCGCAAAAAAGGCAAACAATTATCCTTGAACATGTTTAGAGATGACCGAATCCCTAAACTGATGGGTGTGTTTTGTTTGTTGGCAGCTTTTTATTTACTGGTAGCATTTACTTCTTATCTTTTTACTTGGAAGATTGACCAAGACAAGGTACTTCGATTTTCGTGGGAATTGTTAGCACACAGTGAGTTTGAAATGGCAAACTGGCTTGGACGGCTAGGAGCCATTGTGTCCAATGGCTTTTTCTATTGGTTTTTTGGAGTTTCGTCTTTCTTATTCGTCTATGTATTAGGCGTTATCGGAGTCAATCAAGTCAAGGGCAGAGCTTTTTCTTCGTATTGGGCAGGTGTGCGAAATCCACTCATTATTATGCTCTTTTTGTCCATTTTATTTGGATTTATTTTTAGAACTTCCAATTTTCCTTGGGGTGGCTCTGTCGGGTCAAATGTATCAGAATGGATTGTGAGTTTTGTGGGTGCTCCTGGCATGATTGCTTTGCTCATCGCCATGTTGGTTGGGGTAGTCATTTGGACGTATAATCCTGATTTTAATGAAATGACCATGGACAGCGCAATGAATGATTCGAGAGGTTTTTTGGGAGACTTGTTTAGCGGACGTTTACGCAAACGACAAGCACGACAAGCAGAGGCCAAACGCCGTTTGGAGACGCTGCGACCAAGCAATGAACAGCAAAAAAAAGAAGTTCCTTTACTAGAAACGGCTACTCCTGAGAGCGAGGTGGCTGAAGCACCAAAGGTGCTTGAAGGGGAGCAATTGGCTTTTGAATTAGAAAAGAAAAAAAGAGAAAAACCAGCCTCGCTAAAAGTTGGAGAATCTACCCTAGAAATAGAAGAAGCCGCTCCTTCGGCAGCCTCGGAAACGACTTCGGATGTAGAAATAACACCTCCCAAAAGTCCTGAACCTGTTGCTCAGACTGCTTTACAGACCGAAAACCAAAATCATTCAGAACCTTATGACCCGACCTTGGATTTGTCGTCTTACGAGAATCCTGTGTTGCCCTTATTGAATGATTATAGTGAGCATAAGGTTGAAATAGACCGTGCCGAACTGGAGCAAAATAAAGACCAAATTATAGAAACGCTTCTCAATTATAAAATTGAGATTACTAAGATAAAAGCTACCATTGGGCCTACGGTTACATTGTATGAAATTGTGCCTGCCCCTGGGGTTCGCATCTCTAAAATCAAAAACTTAGAGGACGATATTGCTTTGAGTTTGGCAGCTTTGGGTATTCGTATCATTGCCCCGATCCCTGGTAAAGGTACGATTGGTATTGAAGTACCAAATCAGAACAAGCAAATCGTTTCTTTGAAAGAGGTTTTGATGCACGAAAAATTCAAACGTGCTAAGATGGATTTGCCGATTGCTTTGGGTAAAACTATTTCAAACGAGGTCTTTGTAGCAGACTTGGCGAAGATGCCACACCTGCTGATAGCAGGTGCTACGGGTCAGGGTAAATCGGTTGGTATCAATACCATTCTGATGTCGCTTTTATATAAAAAGCATCCTTCGCAAGTCAAATTGGTTTTGATAGATCCTAAAAAAGTAGAGTTGTTTCCCTATAGTAAATTGGAGAATCACTTCCTTGCTTATTTACCTGGCTTGGACGAACCGATTGTGACCGATACGACTAAAGTTGTACATACGCTCAATTCGCTCACGATTGAGATGGAGCAACGTTATGATTTGCTCAAAAAAGCACACGCTCGAAATATTCGTGAGTACAATGAAAAATTTGTAGCTCGCCGTCTCAATCCCGAAAAAGGACACCGATTTATGCCCTTTATTGTATTGGTGATTGATGAGTTTGCAGATTTGATTATGACGGCAGGTAAAGAAATTGAATTGCCTATTGGACGACTCGCACAATTGTCTCGTGCAGTAGGTATTCACTTGATTATTGCAACTCAACGTCCCTCTGTCAATATTATTACAGGTGTGATAAAAGCCAATTTCCCTGCACGATTGGCCTTTAAGGTGACGGCCAAAGTCGATTCACGGACGATTATTGATACAGGCGGTGCCGACCAATTGATTGGACAAGGAGATATGTTGCTGTCGTATGGAAGTGATTTATTGCGTCTGCAATGTGCATTTGTGGATACCCCCGAAGTAGAAAAAGTGATTGATTTCATTGGAGATCAACAAGGATATGCTATACCATTTTTCCTACCTGAGTTTCATGGCGATGAAGAAATATCTGCCAAGTCAGGTTTAAAACTTTCTGAACTCGACGATCTGTTTGATGATGCTGCCCGAATGGTGGTTTCTAATCAACATGGTTCGACTTCTATGATTCAAAGACGACTCAAGCTGGGCTACAACCGAGCAGGTCGGATTATGGATCAAATGGAGGCTTTGGGCATCGTTGGCCCTTCGGAAGGGAGCAAAGCCAGAGAAGTTCTTATCTATGATGAAGTAGAATTGGAACGGTATTTGGAAGATATAAAGAGTAGGAAATAGGAGGCAATCCTTGTGGAAACACAAGGAGCAAAATTCAACCAAACGGACTTGTCCGTTTGGTTTTTTTTTGCCCCTAACTGAAGTAAAAAAGTAGCTCAAACCCTTATAAACAAAGGCTTACATAGTATTTACCTTCCTCATGTGTTTATAAAACCAAGAGTCTTTCTTCCCTAATCAATTTGTAAAAATCTTGTGGAAACAAAGTGCTTTCAAATTGTGATGATTTCACATACATTATGTTATAAACTTTTTTTCGATATGACTGAAAAAATAATATCAAAAAAGTGTTAATTTTTTATTTTAACATATATTAATTTTTAGTCAATTTTTTGGAATGCCAAAATTTCTTTTCCTTTTTCGTCAAAAAAATAGAGTTTTAATTCCTTTAATTCGTAAGTCATTGTTTGGTCAAATGCTTCTCTAAATTGATTTGGAATTTCCATTTCGGGGCAGCGTTTTTTAGTGCCTGCAACATCGCCAAATGCAATTTGGCGAGCGGTTGCTTTTTTGATTGTTCCAAAAAATTCGTTACAAGTATCATTTCCCATAAATTTCATCGTCGTCAAATTCATTTCAAACCGAGGGCGTTTCATACCACGTTTGAGGACTTGACCATTAATGCTTTCGACTACCCAAATATCGTGCAGTCGTTTGTTGGGTTCGGATGATTCTTTTGACGAATTAGAAGTTGTATTGCAGGAAAATGCAAATAGAAAAAGAAAAAGGATTGTATTTTTCATAGATTAAAGTGATTTCGCTCATAGTGAAGCATAATCAGGAATAAGCATAAATCTGATAATATCAGTGATTTCTTTATATACCGAGAACGGGGTAAAAAACCGAAAATAAAATTAAGGCTTTACCCCTTCG
>JAHDEQ010000002.1:54516-57220 GCA_020628755.1 Saprospiraceae bacterium | reverse complement strand
AAGAAGCACAGCAAAATGGTCGAATCTATAATGGAGATGTTTGGTCAGAAAAAATAGTTGAACTAAAAATCCTGCCCAATAATCAAGCTCAAATTATTTGGGAATGGCGATTATTCGACCACCTCGTACAAGATCAAAATCCAAGTCTCCCAAATTATGGCTCAATTGCTAACCATCCCGAATTAATCAATATCAATTTTATTGGAGAAGGACACCATACTTCTGGTAATTGGATTCACCTCAATTCGATAAATTATAATGCCGAACTTGAACAGATTTTAGTTAGTTCTCGATTGTTTAGTGAAGTTTGGATAATTGACCATAGTACAACTACCGCACAAGCGGCAAGCCATTCGGGCGGACGCTATGGCAAAGGCGGTAATATTTTATATCGCTTCGGAAATCCACAAACTTATAATCAAGGAACTTCTGACAACCAAATTTTCAAACACCAACACGATGCTCAATGGATTACCGAGGGTGAACATCAAGGTAAACTCATGGTCTTCAACAATGATAATGCTACCAATGAATCGAGTATCGAAATTTGGTCGCCTCCTATCTTAGAGGATGGAAATTATCTCCTTGAAGAACAAACCATCGATATTGAATTGACCAACTTAAAAGAAAATTTCTACTCACAATATATGTCCAGTGTTCAATATTTACCCAATGGAAATTTATTGGTTTGCGAAGGTATGAATGGCTATTTTTTTGAAGTCAATCCAGATTTAGAAATCGTTTGGGAATATATCAACCCTTGCAATCTAAATGGTGATGCAGTAGCGCAAGGCGGCACGGTTCGTTTCAATCAATGTTTTCGAGCAACCCGTTATGCGCCAGATTATCCAGCTTTTGATGGTAAAAATTTAGAAGCAAGCAATCCCGTTGAAATCAACCCTTGGGAAAGCGATTGTTTTATTCCTAAAACCGTTGACAACACCACTGGTTTTGAAATCGAACTCATCCAAAATCCCGTCCATGAGATTTTATATTTACAATCCAATACGCAACATCTACCTCTACAAACCTATTTGGTCAACAATCTTGGTCAAACGGTTTTGAGCTTTGAGACTCTTTCAGATGAGAATAATATTGATTTACCAGAGCTTTCTTCTGGAATTTATTTTATCGTTTTTGAACATCCGTTTCGGAATATTCAATCCTTGAAAGTTGTAGTTCGATAGATTAAGCTTTACTAAACTTCGCTCTACTCAATACCTACGCTCAAATTTAGGAAAGCATTCATATGTAAAAGACTGTTTTCCTAAACTTGCGGGAAGCTAGAAGAGAAGCACAGTTTAGTAAAACTTATTTCATTTTACAATTTAGCACTCTCTTTTGAAAAGCCCGCAACTATCTTTATCTTGTAGCAAACAAAAATCCGTTTGTTACGAAAACTTTTTATATCAATTCTAATTTGTTGGGGCATTTCGTCCCTTTATGCCCAACAGTTTAATTTTCAAAATTATTCGGTCGGCGAAGGCTTGGCACAATCGCAGGTCTATGCGATTTTGGAAGATAGTCGAGGCTATATTTGGATGGGAACGCGTGGCGGCGGACTGAGTTGTTTTGATGGCAATCGCTTTATCAATTATACCGCAAAAGATGGTTTACCCAACAACTATATCGGGGCTTTGTGGGAAGACGATGAAGAAAACATTTGGATTGGCACCAACAATGGATTGAGTAAATACAATGGACTAACTTTTGAGAATTTCGCCATCGACTCCACCCAAACGCATCGGATAACTGCCATCTTGCAAGATGGCAGTCGTACCTTTTGGCTAGGCACCGACAAAGGGCTTTACACCTTTAACCAAAAAGAATTTTCCAATATTTCTAAACAAAAAAAACTCCCTAGTTCAAGCATCAATTGTTTATACCAAGATGTTCAAAATCGAATTTGGGTTGGAACAAACCGAGGGCTTTTTCAAGTCAATAAAGGCATGATTTCGTCTATCAAAATTCCAAAAATCAATGATTCAGAAGACGAAATTCATGCACTTACGATGAGCGCAGACAGTACACTTTGGATAAGTGTGCTTGGCAAAGGAATTTGTGCGTTAAAAAATAATCAGACCGAATATTTTAAGATTAATCGACTTAGTCGCCTAGTAGTGGATTTGTTCCCACAAAAAGATGGGACAATTTGGATGGGAACGCAAAATCAAGGTCTCCAAATTTTAAATCCTACGGATAGTACCTTGACTTTTTTGACGGACAGCGACGGACTTTGCAATAATAGTGTGCGCCAAACCATCAAGGATAGTTGGGGCAATACTTGGGTGGCTACTTCGGGCGGAGGCGTTTGCAAATATTCGGGTCAACAATTTATCCACTATAATACATCGAACGGACTCAAAGGAAACTTGGTTTATGCTATAAATGAAGATACTTTGGGGCAAATTTGGTTGGCCGCTTCGGCCAAAGGTTTTTCAGTTTATAACGACTCGACCATCACGCATTTCGGGAGAGATTCGGGGTTTTATAATATCAAAACTAAAGCAATTTTTACCGATAGTCAAGGTCGGACTTGGTTAGGCACAGAAGGCAAAGGTTTCGCAATTTACGATACGCTGGGCTTTACTATTTTTAATGAGTCTGATACAATTGGAGGTTTGTTTGTCCGTGATATTTTGGAGGATGTTTCGGGTAATATTTGGTTGGCAACGGGCGATGCTGGGATGACAAAAGTCACACC
>JAHDEQ010000002.1:52917-54416 GCA_020628755.1 Saprospiraceae bacterium | reverse complement strand
ATTTGTAAAATTCCGATTTATGAGGACTCTTTGCAAGTGGTTGTTGACCAAGAAGAACTGACTTATAATAATATCTATTTTTTGATTTTTGATGATGAACAAAACCTTTGGGCTGGCTCGCAAAAAGGAGTGGATAAAATCACCCTCAACGAAGAACGCAATATCAAAGAAGTCAAACATT
Source organism: Saprospiraceae bacterium (assembly GCA_020628755.1). Classification (GTDB taxonomy): domain Bacteria; phylum Bacteroidota; class Bacteroidia; order Chitinophagales; family Saprospiraceae; genus JAHDES01. The sequence continues at coordinate 54,235 of JAHDEQ010000002.1, read as the reverse complement.
TTGGAGCTTCGGAGGGTTTTGTAGGTATCGAAACTTGCCAAAATGCCGCCCTCAAAGATAGCCAAGGCAATCTTTGGTTTGGTACGGTCAATGGCGTAACAAAATACAATCCTTCTTACACGACTCAAAATACAATTCCTCCTAAAGTACGAATTACCGATATTCGGCTTTTTTATAAATCACTTTACGAAACGGAGTACAAAGATTGGATTCAAAACTGGAATCACTTAAAAGATAGTTTGGTCTTACCGCATCGACAAAATCATTTGGAATTTGAATTTTTGGGAATCAATCATCCCAATCCGAGCAAGGTAACTTACGAATGGCGTTTATTGGGTGCAGAAGAAAATTGGTCGCCTCGCAGTACTCGAAACAATGTGACTTACTCCAATCTTTTGCCTGGCGATTATACCTTTCAACTGAAGGGGTTTAATGAAGAAGGAATAGCAGATAAAAACCCTTTGGAATTATCTTTTTCGATTAAGCCACCTTTTTGGCAATTGTGGTGGTTTCGTTTGACTTGTTTGGGTGCTTTGTTGTTTATTATTGCCGCTATCATTCGTGGGCGTGTCAATCGTGTACGTCGGGAAGCGAAGCGTGCACAGGAACAATTAGAGTTGGAAAACAGCTTGCTTTCGCTCAAACAAAAAGCCTTGCAATTGCAAATGAATCCGCATTTTATTTTTAATGCTTTGAATTCAATTCAAAATCTGATTGTCCAAAATGATTCTAAAACGGCTCGTTATCAATTGGCTAAATTTTCCAAACTCATGCGAGCGATTTTGGAGCATTCGCGCAGCAATGCGATTAGTCTTGAACAAGAAATTGAAACCCTCGAAAATTATATTGCCATTGAACGATTGAGTAGTGGCAACGAATTTCATTATAATATCCAAATCGAACCCGATATTAAACCCGCCGATACTTACATTCCGCCCATGATGATACAGCCTTTTGTCGAAAATGCAATCATTCATGGAATTGCTCCCTTGCACAAAAATGGAATCGTCAATATTTCTTTTGCACAAAAACAAGAAAATATTCATTGCACTATCGAAGACAACGGAGTTGGATTTGAGCAAGCGCAAAAATCCAAAGCAAAAGCCTTAGGCGACGGACATCAATCGGCTGCTTTGCAAGTCACCCAAGAACGTTTGGATATTTTACAAAGTAAACCCATTCCCTCTCCTAGCCTCGATATTCAAGAAATTATTTTAAAAGATGGAAGTATTGGTGGAACAAAGGTTTTGATTAGAGTACCGATAGTTGATTGATGGATTTAAAAGCGATCCTCGCTTTAGATTTTTTCATCTTCGGT
>JAHDEQ010000002.1:44897-52817 GCA_020628755.1 Saprospiraceae bacterium | reverse complement strand
TATCCAACGGCTTCTTTTTCTAAGATGGTTGCTTGAGTCGCATCCAAAATAGCGCGTGTACCTGCGGCAGTTGGTGCTTGTGCATACACACGCAGCACGGGTTCGGTGCCTGAGGGTCGAATCATTACCCATTCATTATCACTCAAAAAGAATTTAAAACCGTCTATCGTTTCAATGTTTTGTACTTTGTAATCGCCAAATGCTTGGTATGGATTGTTTTTGCACATATCAATGATAGCATGTTTTTGCTCATTGGTTACACGCAAATCGTCTCTGTCGCAATTGAATGGCCCCACAATATCATAAATATCTTGAATGAGTTGTTTGATAGATTTGCCTGTTTTGGCCATAAATTCAAAAACCAAAAGTCCCATCCAGATACCGTCACGTTCAGGAATATGCCCTTTTACAGCCAAACCTCCTGACTCTTCGCCACCAACCACAACATCTTGAGTCGTCATAATTTCAGCGATATATTTGAAACCGATTTTGGTTACTTCGATGTCGAAACCAAAATGCTGGGCTAGTTTTTTCATTTTGTCCGTTACCGAAAATGTAATAACGACTTTACCTGATTGCTTTTTGTGTTCTGCCATGTAGTACAATAAGAGCAACAACAAATGATGAGAATCTACAAAATTTCCGTCTTCGTCGTACATTCCGATACGGTCTGCATCGCCATCGTTGGCTAAACCAATAGCAATACTTGGGTCGCTGGCAATAGTCTTTGACAATTCTCCTAAATTACGGTGGATAGGCTCAGGCGCTTGTCCTTTGAAAGAAGGATCGTCGTCGCAATGCAATAAAACGGCATCGGGGAGCAAACGCCTTACGGCGTTTTGCCCTGCGCCATACATGGCATCATAGGCAATTTTAAAAGGTGCGTTTCGGATAGCATCCATATCAAAATTAGCATTGACATGGTCGAGGTATAATTGTTCTAAATCTACATAACTCAACAAACCATCATCCATCATTTTTTGAAGCGAAGGCAAGTCTTGCTCAACAGCATAAACATTAGGAATAAGTGCTTCTACCTCAGCAATATCTTTAGGAATAGTTGGCCCTCCATAATTTGATTTGAGTTTAAACCCATTGTACGAAGGAGGGTTGTGGCTTGCTGTGATGACAACGCCGAGGTCAGATTTGGTTTTGACAACTCCCAAAGAAACCATTGGAGTAGAAACAAAGCCTTTGGCAAGGTTGACCTTGATACCATAAGCACCCATAACTTGTGCCGTTGCTTCGGCAAACATTTGGCCACCAAAGCGGCAGTCGTGTCCGATAACGACTTTGGAATAACCTTTTTCGAGCATCCACTTTGCTGTCGCAGTGGCTACTCTTTTGAGATTTTCGAGGGTATAATCTTTGGCGATAATAGCACGCCAACCATCTGTTCCGAATTTTATTTTTGTGATCATGAGCTTACTAGATTTTAGAATTAAAATTGAAGAATTCAGATTTTAGATTTGTTTGATATAAAATTTTATAATTCGTAGTTTGGACTGAGGCTACTAGATTTATCTTCGGCGTAAAAATCGTTGATGATAGCAACGATGTCGTCCGTTTCGTCCACAATTGGAATTAAATCAAGGTCTTTAGGGTTGATATTTTTTGCTTTTTCGAGCATAACGGAGGTAATCCAATCTTTGAGGCCACCCCAAAATTCTGAACCCACCAAAATAATAGGTACAGGTGTAATTTTTTTGGTTTGAATCAAGGTCAATACCTCAAACAACTCGTCCATTGTACCAAAACCTCCTGGCATAACGACAAATGCTTGTGCGTATTTGACAAACATGACTTTGCGTACAAAAAAGTAACGGTGGTTAAGGTTGTGTGCACTATCTATATAAGGATTGTGTCCTTGCTCAAACGGCAAATCAATATTGAGTCCAACAGACAATCCGCCTGCTTCGGCGGCACCTTTGTTGCCTGCCTCCATGATACCTGGGCCGCCACCCGTAATGATACCATAACCTTCTTCAGTAAGACGAGCAGCAACTTCTACAGCTTTTTGATAGTAAGGATGCTCGGGCTTTGTCCGAGCCGAGCCGAAAATTGATATACAAGGACCTAATTTGTTCATGGTTTCAAAACCATCTACAAATTCAGAGATAACCTTGAACATTGTCCAAGCATTTTCTCCTTTGATTTTAGTCCATTGTTTCATTCGGCGGTTAGTCGTATTTTCCATATAGAAATTTATTTTAATTTGAACTGTGCAAAATACAAAAATTCACACACAACCAAAAGCCCATCAAAATTATTGATGGGCTTTGGGGCAAGGATGTCTTTTTTATAAAGTTCTTATAACTATTTTAAGTCGTTTTATAAGAATGAAATTGCTGTTCGATAAATTCTTTTAACTCCTCTACAGAGTTGAAATTATCAAAAATTTCTTTGAGTCGTGCCGAAAATTCTGGATTGCTCGGAATGACATAACTTAACACGTCTTGCTCCGTAATTTCGTCTTGACTCAAAATGATAAGTCGCTCTACGACATTGCGCAATTCTCGGATATTACCCGTCCAATTGACCTGTGTCAGCGCATCAATAGCTTTGGTTTGGAATTTTTTGGGCGCAACACCATATTCCGAACAAATTATTTTATTAAAGTGGTCAATTAATGCTGGAATATCTCCTCTTCGCTCATTGAGTGGCGGTACTTCCACAATAATAGTTGCCAAACGATGATATAAATCTTCTCGGAAACGACCTCGATTGATTTCTGCACGGAGGTTTTTATTGGTCGCAGCAACAACCCGTACATCTACTTTTATTTCTTTGTCTCCTCCTACTCTAGTGATACGATTTTCTTGTAATGCACGCAATACTTTTGCTTGAGCATCGAGGCTCATATCACCAATTTCGTCTAAGAAAATGGTACCACCATTAGCTTGCTCAAACTTACCTGTTTTTTGTTTGTGCGCACCTGTAAATGAGCCTTTTTCGTGTCCAAATAACTCACTTTCTATCAACTCTGAAGGAATCGCTGCACAATTGACTTCTATAATTGGCCCTTTGACACGAGCACTTCTCTCATGCACCCAACGCGCAACCAACTCTTTCCCTGTACCATTGTCTCCTGTTATTAAAACTCTCGCTTCGGTAGGAGCAACACGTTCGATGGTCTTTTTTATAAGTAGAATAGATGGCGTTTCTCCTATAATTTCTTGTGTTTTGGACTTACTTGCTTTACGTTTTACGGTTTTTATTTCCGTTACCAAAGAAGATTTATCCAAAGCATTTCGAATGGTAATGAGCAAACGATTTAAATCAGGTGGTTTTGATACAAAATCAAAAGCTCCTTTTTTAACGGCATCAACAGCACCATCAATACTAGCATGACCAGAAATCATCACAACAGGAGTGTCGGGGGCAAGCAATTGAATACGCTCCAATGCTTCCATACCATCCATTTTAGGCATTTTGATGTCAAGAATAATGACATCAAAATTATCTTTTTTCAATTTCACCAAGCATTCTAAGCCATCAACGGCTTCGTCAACGCTATATTTTTCAAACTCTAAAATTTCTCTTAGCGTTTTACGGATGCTTTGTTCATCATCAACAATTAGAATTCTTGCCATGTATCGGGATTTTTATAGATATTTGAAATAATCGGTCTATCCTAAGTTTCTAAAGAAACTTCCTCAAAATATAAAGACGTTTCAAGCTAGAAATTTACATATAAAAATAGCTCCTAAATATTTATAGGAAGCTATTTTAATGGTTTCATATCTTTAATCAATTTGCTTTTGCAAGCTAAAAATTTATGTAAAAGGACTGAAAGTTTTGGAAAAGAAGACTTTAGAATAGTTTGGTCTCTTAATCAACGACAACCTTTTCAATTAGTTACGCATAAAATTAAATAAATATATTTACAAAGTCAATTCTTTAACAGCCAACCAAGTCATTAAGCCAATACTTAATTCGAGCGAGTCTTCATCAATATCAAATGTATTGGTGTGTATAGGGGAAGTGATACCTTTTGATTGGTTACCTGTGCCAAGACGATAAAAACAGCCTGGCAATTCGTGAGAGTAATAGGCAAAGTCTTCGGCTGTCATACGAATGGGTAAATCCACTACGTTTTCAGCACCTAAAAATTCAATTGCATTGGCTTTGACATCTTGGGTAAGGCGATGGTCATTGACCAAGGAAGGATAACCTTTGAGCACTTTCAATTCGCAAGTAGCACCCATACTTTCGGCTATGGTTTCTGCCATCTTGACCATTCGTTGGTGTGCGTCAGCACGCCACTCTTCATCCATTGTACGGAATGTACCCATTAATTTAACTTCGTTAGGAATAACATTTGTAGAGCCTCCTGTAGAGTTTATTTTACCAAAAGTCAATACCGAAGGCATTGTTGGGTTAGCATTACGACTAACAATCTGTTGCAAAGCAACAATAATGTGAGAAGTGATAACAATCGGGTCAATACATTCATGTGGTAAAGCACCATGCCCACCTCTACCCGTTACCGTCATATACAACTCGTCGGCAGATGCCATGTACAAACCTGGACGCAGCCCAATTTTACCTGCCTCTAAAGGTGGATGTACGTGTTGGCCTATAATACTAATGGGTTTAGGATTTTCGAGTACGCCTTCTTTTATCAAAATAGATGCGCCTCCTGGAAAACGTTCTTCGGCAGGTTGAAAAATGAGTTTTATCGTACCCTCAAACTCATTTTTGATTTCGTTTAATATTTTGGAAACGCCCAAAAGAGAAGCCGTATGCACATCATGCCCACAAGCGTGCATGATGCCCTCCTTCTTAGATTTGTAGGGAACATCATTGGCTTCTTTGATAGGCAGTGCATCAATATCTGCTCGTAGAGCAATGACTTTCTTTTTTGGATTTTTACCCTTAATAATACCAACTACCCCATTATCTGCCCAACCGTGTTCGTTTGGAATACCAAACTCCGTCAATTTCTTAGCAATAAACTTTCCTGTTTCGACTTCTTCAAAAGACAATTCAGGATTTTGGTGTAAGTGACGACGAATGTGAATAATTTCTTCGTGGTATTCGGAGGCTAGTTTTTTTATGGTTTTAATTAGTGTCATGATTTATTTGTTTTTGCATCTGTATTCCGACAGGTAAATGATTATGTGCCTACGTGTTTGCGTAAAACTTGACATAGACACCTTAACACCGTAAAATTCCTAGCATTTATCGAATTTTATGCTAGGCTTATCGAATGCTTTTGCAAAGAAACTGAAAAGCCTGCATTTTTGAATTGTAAAACTTAGAAATTTCATACAAATCCCATATAACCTATTACAAACCCAATGAATCAAATGTAAAACTAGAGCATGAGCGTATTTTCATACGCTCATGTTCTAACCTTTCAACATTGTTGCTAGGTAAAACCCAAGAAAAATTCTTTTAACATCCGAGTTTTTTCATAAGTAATACAAGTTTGTAGTGCTGATTTATCGAAGGGGATGGCAATTCAATTGTCATCCCTTTTGTTATTTGTATATTTGATGTAAAATATAAACTAAATAAGATGCGTGCATTAATACAACGAGTCAGCCAAGCCTCGGTTACAATTAATCAAGTTGTAAAATCTTCTATTGATACTGGACTTTTGGTTCTAGTTGGCATTGAAAATGCCGACACGACCGATGACATTGAGTGGCTCTCTAAAAAAATTGCTAACCTTCGGATTTTTAATGACGAAAATGGTGTTATGAACAAATCTGTTAAAGATATTGATGGCGAAATCATTGTAGTCAGCCAGTTTACACTCCATGCTAATACAAAAAAAGGAAATCGCCCTTCTTATATCAAAGCGGCCAAACCTGATTTTGCGATTCCAATGTATGAAAAGTTTGTAGAAGCTCTAAGTTTGGTAGCCGAACGACCCATTCAGACTGGCGAATTTGGTGCGGATATGAAAGTGGCTTTACTCAACGATGGCCCTGTAACAATTTGGATGGATAGTAAAAATAAAGAATAGATTCTTCCTTAAAATGATGATAGAACTGAACAATCCTGCCCTTCTAAAAACGCAATGCTACATCAACGGCAAATGGAGTAATGCAAATGATGGCGCAACGCTTGATGTGCACAATCCTTTTGATAAAAAAGTCATAGCGCGTGTTCCTGATATGCAATTGCAAGAGTGTCAAGAAGCTATTGACGCTGCACATGATGCGTTTCATATTTGGAAAAAATATTCGGCCAATCGACGTGCCAAAATCCTTAAAAAATGGTATGCTTTGCAGCTTAAAAATGTGGACGATTTGGCAACAATTTTGACTTTAGAGCAAGGCAAACCTTTGGCAGAAGCCAAAGGTGAAATTCGCTATGGAGCAAGTTTTGTTGAATGGTTTGCCGAAGAAGCTCGACGTATTTATGGCGATGTGATTCCAGGACATGGTTCAGACAAACGCATTACTGTTATCAAACAAGCTGTCGGTGTAGTGGGTGCTATTACGCCTTGGAATTTTCCGAGTGCTATGATTACTCGAAAGGTCGCTCCAGCATTGGCAGCAGGTTGTACGGTTGTTATCAAACCATCAGAATTGACTCCTTTGTCGGCATTTGCTTTGGCTGAATTGGCAGAGCAGGCAGGTTTTCCTGCTGGTGTGCTCAATATCATTACTACAAGCAATGCCTCGCTTATTGGTCAAGAACTGACTTCTAATCCTAAGGTCAAAAAAATCTCCTTTACAGGTTCGACCGAAGTTGGGAAAATCTTATTGCGGCAGTCGGCCGATTCGGTCAAACGGGTTTCGTTGGAGTTGGGCGGTAATGCTCCATTTATTGTATTCGATGATGCCGATATAGAGGCTGCTGTGGAAGGTGCAATTGCCTCAAAATTTAGAAATGCAGGGCAAACTTGTATTTGTTCCAATCGTATTTTTGTTCAAGAAAGTATTTACGATGACTTTGTATCAAAACTAAAGGAATCTGTTGCACAACTTCATTTAGGAAATGGAATGGATAAAGGCGTAAATGTCGGCCCTTTGATTGAGCCAAAAGCATTGGCTTTTGTCGAAAAAGTGGTCGAAGATGCACATTCTAAAGGAGCTAAAATTTTAGCAGGTGGCAAGGTATCTGAAAGTAATAATTTGATATACGAACCAACTATTATCATCCATCCTACTACAGATATGATGGTGTTTAAAGAAGAAATATTTGGCCCTGTTGCGCCAGTGTTTAAATTCAAAACAGAGGAAGAAGTTATTGCTTTGGCCAATGATACCAATTATGGTTTAGCTTCTTATTTTTATGGTCGGGATTATGCTCGTATTTGGCGAGTTGCCGAAGCATTGGAGTACGGAATGGTGGGCATCAATACAGGAATGATTTCGTCGGCGGTTGCTCCTTTTGGAGGTGTAAAGGAAAGTGGTTTTGGGCGAGAAGGCTCTAAATATGGCATCGAGGATTTTGTGAATATCAAATATATGTGCTGGGGCGGTATTTCTTAGCTTAGGAATGGAAAAATAAGTGTCTAATTTATTAATTCATCATTCCTACTCCTTCATATAATCATAGGCTGCTGGTGGCCCTGCCAGCATGGGTTTGGCCTTTTCTTTTAATTTTAAATGGAGAGGATGTTTCTGATACAATTTATAAGCAGCTTTGTCAACAAAAGACATTTCCATAAAATATTGATATTCTGATAAGGCTCGCTTATCGCCTAAATCTTCAAAAGCTCCATGTTGTAAATCCTTTACAACATCAATGTTTTCTAATTTTTGGATTTCTTTGGCTAAAAATGCGATGTCTGCTTCGGGTTTGAGTTTAAAGAAAATGAGATGTACCAAATCACCTTCGGGTTGAATTTGGGCTTGTAATTTGGCAATAGTTGATTGTGCTTCTTTTAATTCTTTTTTGGTATTGGCAAAGTCTTGTTGTAAATCTGAGTTGGAGCAGCTTGTTAAAAAAAATATC
>JAHDEQ010000002.1:41634-44797 GCA_020628755.1 Saprospiraceae bacterium | reverse complement strand
TGTTGATTGGTCACCGTTACAGTATAAATTGCCGTTTTGTACGAAAGATGCTCTTCTACTGCCTCGGCAATTAATACATCACCTACTAAAACTGCTTTGGTATGCGAGATGGACGTTTCGATAGAAACGGCGTGCCGCCCCCTCGAATTGGAGGCAAAGGCAAAGGCACTATCGGCAAAGGAAAACGTGATGCCTCCATGTGCTACATCAAATCCATTGGTCATTTCTTGACGAACCGTCATTTTGAGTTTGGAATATCCTTCTCGTTCTTCAATGCGTTCGATTCCGAGCCATTGACTAAAATCGTCTTTGACCATCATGGCATCTACTATTTTGGTGGGTGTGGACATAAACCGTGTGTTTGCGTGTTTGGGTATCTATGTGTTTGCGAATCCATAGGCACACAAACACATAAACACGCAAACGCATTAATAAAAAGTTTCACTTTCGCGTGCCATACGGCGCAGTAGCGGGCTACAACGGTAGCGATCTTCGAGATAATTGTGGTACAAATCATCCATTGCGGCAACGCAATTGGGAATACCAATTTCGTCGGCCCATTGCAATAAACCTTTGGGATAATTGACACCTTTGGTCATCGCCAAATCTATATCTTCTTTGGAAGCAATATTCAAATACAAAGCATCGGCAGCTTCGTTGATGAGCATAGTGACAATACGATTGACAATTTGTTTTCCTAGCTTAGTGTCTTCTTTGGGTTTTGGATGGTCTGCATTTTCGGAGTAATCATAGTAGCCCTTGCCTGTTTTTCTACCGTGATAGCCCGCTTCTGATAATCGCTTTTGCGTAAAAGAAGGTTTGTAACGTGGATCGTAGTAAAAGGCTTTGAAAACCGTTTCGGTAACAATATAATTGACATCATTACCGATATAATCCATGAGTGTAAAAGGCCCCATACGAAAACCTCCTATTTCTTTTATAGCCCAATCAATTGTGGGAATATCTGCAATTCCTTCTTCATAAATGCGCAGGGCTTCGCCATAAAAAGGGCGAGCCACTCGGTTGACAATAAAACCAGGCGTGTCTTTGGCCAAGACGGTCAATTTGCCCCAATTGTTGACAATACGACGAGCTTCTTCGGTAATTTCTGGGTTGGTTTGAATGGCTGGAATAATCTCTACCAATTTCATCAAAGGGGCAGGATTAAAAAAGTGTATGCCAATGACCCGACTCGGATCGTCGCAAGCCGCAGCAATAGAAGCAATAGAAAGCGACGATGTATTAGAAGCCAAGATGCAATCAGGAGAAACAACATCTTCGATTTGCTCAAAGACGGCTTTTTTGATGTCCAAATTTTCGATAATGGCTTCGATAACCATTTCGCATTCACGGTAAGCAAAGATACTATCCACAAAATAAATGCGTCCAAAAATGGCTTTGGCATCGGCATCATCCAAGCGTCCTTTTTCGACGAGGCGGTTGAGGATTTTTTGTAATTGTTTGCTGGCTCGGTTGAGCGCATCAGGATTGTTGTCGTACAGCATGACCTCATGTCCTGCTGTAGCAGCAATTTGCGCTATGCCCGTTCCCATTGAGCCGCTTCCGAGTACACCGATTTTTATCATGGACTTTGGGTTAGTGATTTATGCAAAAGAATTGCTTAGTAAGGTTTTCATATCTACACGCTCACGCACCACTTTTTCAATTTCATTGATATGAATACGTTCTTGTTTCAAGGTATCTCTATCTCGAATCGTGACCGTATCGTTTTCTAAGGTATCAAAATCTATGGTTACACAATACGGCGTGCCAATGGCATCTTGGCGGCGGTAACGCCGACCAATAGCGTCTTTTTCATCGTACTGACAGTTGAAATCTAGGTTTAAACGCTTGAATACTTGACGTGCTTTATTGGTCAATTCTGGTTTATTTTTTAACAAAGGTAAAACAGCGACTTTGACGGGTGCTAAGGCTGGAGGCAATTTCATCACTATACGTGTAGAGTCTTTGCCCTCAGCATCAGGCACAGTTTCTTGTTGTAGTGATGTGCTCACCATTGCTAAGAACATTCTATCACAACCAATTGAAGTTTCTAAAACATATGGTACATAATTTTCGCCTTTTTCGCCCATCTCAGGGTCAAAATATTGGAGTTTTTTGCCCGACAATTTTTGGTGTTCTGTCAAATCAAAATCCGTTCTGGAGTGGATTCCTTCTAACTCACGGAATCCGAATGGAAATTCAAACTCAATGTCCACTGCTGCATCGGCATAATGCGCCAAGTTGTCGTGGTCGTGATAACGCAATTTTGCGGGATCCGTTCCTAGAGCCTTGTGCCAGTTGAGGCGTGTTTCTTTCCAGTATTCGTACCATTTCTTTTGTGTACCTGGTTTGATAAAAAATTGCATCTCCATCTGCTCAAACTCACGCATACGGAAAATGAATTGTCGAGCGACAATTTCATTGCGGAAGGCTTTACCAATTTGGGCTATTCCGAAAGGTACTTTTTGACGTGTGGTTTTTTGAACATTTAAGAAATTGACAAAAATACCTTGCGCCGTTTCGGGACGAAGGTAGAGTTTGCTTTCTTCGCCTGCAATGTTTCCGAGCTGTGTCGAAAACATGAGATTGAATTGGCGCACTTCTGTCCAATTGCGAGAGCCGCTTTCGGGACAAGCAATTTCGAGGTCGGCAATCATTTGACCGAGTCCTTCCATATTGCCTTGACGCATGTGCTCATTCATTTCTTTTAGAATAGCATCAATTTTGGCTTGGCGATCAAGTACACGTTGGTTAGTTGCTCGAAACTGCGTTTCGTCAAAGGCATCGCCAAAACGTTTGGCTGCTTTGGCCACGTCTTTATTATTTTTGGCTTCTATTTTTTCGCAGTAGCCTTCGATGAGTTGGTCGGCACGATAGCGTTTTTTGCTGTCCTTGTTATCCAACATCGGGTCATTGAAAGCATCTACGTGTCCTGATGCTTTCCAGACTTTGGGGTGCATAAAAATAGCAGCATCGAGTCCTACAATATTTTCGTGCATTTGAACCATAGACATCCACCAATATTTTTTGATGTTGTTTTTGAGTTCTACTCCATTGGGGCCGTAGTCGTAGGTGGCAGCTAGTCCATCATATATTTCGCTTGACGGAAAGATGAATCCGTATTCTTTGCAATGTGCGACAAGTTTTTTGAAATCCATTT
>JAHDEQ010000002.1:38750-41534 GCA_020628755.1 Saprospiraceae bacterium | reverse complement strand
AAAAAGTTCACAAAAGTAGGTATTGATACGGATAAACCGAAGAATGGTTAAGGAAATTTATGTTTACATATGTTTGAGGCGTTCCCAGTAGTTTTGGTCTTCTATTTCTTCTAAAATAGTGATGTAATTGTAATAGCGCAATTCGCTAATCGCTCCTTGCTCGATGGCTTCCTTGATGGCGCACTTGGGTTCGTCTCTGTGGGTACAATTGCCAAATTTGCAGTTGCTTGATTGCTCAAAAAACTCTCTAAAATTATGTGCCACATCCATTGGTTCGAGGTTGTTGAAAGAGAGGGTTTTGATACCTGGGGTATCAATGAGATTGCCTCCAAAGTCGAGGGCAAACATTTCTGCAAAAGTCGTGGTATGCTGGCCTTTTCCTGTGTAGTCGGAGAGGTCACCCGTTCGTAGTACTAAATTGGATTGGATGCTATTGACTAAGGTTGATTTGCCCACGCCTGATTGTCCGCTAATCAGTGTCGTTTTATCTTGTAAAACATTTTTGAGGGCTTTGAGTCCTTGTTTTTCTTGTGCTGAGGTGAGCAGACATTGGTAACCAATGTCTTCGTATAAATATTTGAGAGCTTCGTAAACTTGTAGGTCTTCTTCGTTGTATAAATCGGCTTTGTTGAACACAATGGTAACTGGAATATCGTGTGGCTCGGTCATAAGCAAAAAACGATCAATAAAACCTTGCTTCAAATCGGGTTCTACAATTGTCACAATTAGTACAACTTGGTCCACATTACTTGCCAAAAGGTGCAAATAATGCTTCTTGCGAGGCGACTGTCGAACAATATAATTTTTGCGTGATAAGATTTCCTTAATAATTCCTGTATTTTCTTCGCCTTGTTCGGGTTCGACCATGACGGCATCGCCTACCGCAACAGGATTGGTAAGTTTCATTCCGTTGAGTCGAAATTTTCCGATGATACGGCACTGAATTTCTGAGTTGTCGTCAAGGCGGACTTGATACCAGCTACCCGTAGATTTTATGACAGTTCCTTTTTTCAAGAAAAATGATATTTATTGTTTTAAGATGACTTTAACAACGTAAAGTTAGCAGAATTAGTTCAGTCTATGCCAAATCTAAATATTTGGCATTACTTTTTCATAAAAAAGAGTACTGTCACACTTTAAGTGTTTGTCAAAAGAAGAAGTTCGCTTTTTATTATTTATTGTAGATAATCCTTTTACCCAAAAAAAATTAATAGATAATTTCTTTATCAATGAAGTATAGTAATTTAATATCAATTCTCATTTTGTTTTTGCTAACTCCTGTGTTAGTAAATGCGCAGGATGCTGCCGAGCCTCCAATAGATTGGGATTTGGGTTTAAGTATTGATGCTTCTGACTCTGATTTGCCCAAGAGTTTGGTGCGTAAATTTAAACGTGATGCGGCAAGGCTTGCCTTGCGCATGGACGCTGCTCAGGAAGATCTCCGCTACCAAAATATAGAAATTTCTAAAGAATTAGTTGAAAACATATATCAAATTTTAACTAATATCTATTTAAATGATGAAATGGCACAGTCTTTGGCTAAATGTAATATACATACATATCCGAATCCATCTATTGACCATTTTAAGGTGATTTTTTTGAATGAAGTGGCTTGGGCAGAACCTTTGCAAATGGGTATTTCGGAAACGGATAGTCCGATGATTAATGATTTGTTGGATGAGTATGATTTGGTACTCGAAAATCATGAACAGTGGACAGATAATGAGGATATTATTGTGATTCGCTCGAAAGAGCCTTTGAATATGGCTGCTTTGGCGAATGAGTTTTATAACGTTGATGGTGTTGTTGAAGTTGATTTGGGTATTCCTGAAATTGGTGGCAACGACATCACTATTGAACGCCAAAATGATGGCTGGAAAATTGAATACATTTTGAAATTTGGTGGTGCTTATGCTCCTGGACAAGGGAAGCAGCACACATGGTCTTATTTTGCTTCAGATGATGGCAGTATTCAATTTATAGACGATTTTGGCGATGCTATTCCTACCTACATGAAATGCAGTTCGCCTAGACAATTGGCGACTGAAAAATAGTTCTGAATCCTATATATTATTTCTAAATTTTGAGTCCTTCTTTCCTTTGCACTGTATCGGTGTACTATTTTCCAATATTCATATATCAAAACGATAAACAAAAAGAAATTTAAGAACCCATTAACCGGTAAGGAGTTTAGTCACAAAATAACCGTCAAACAGTTAAGACTAAGCTCCTTCTTTTTTTAGGTCAGCACATCTACAAGGGTTTTGAGTCCCACAAAAATAATTTCTCGTCCTGCTTTTGTCAAAAAATCTTCTTGGTCTTCGCTATCAATTGTCAATGAATCTTCTATGTAAGCCAGCAAATCTTCTTGCGGTGTATCTTTGAAAAAGACATCGAGTCGTTCTCTAAATTTTTTGTTGCTCGATTGCTCCATCAACTCCCAGTTTTTTTCGTCGTGTTGTCCAATTTGTTCTTCAGTTATGGCTTGGGAGTTCGCCTCTTTTTGGGAGATGGCTCGCCAAATTACTAATGCTAAATAAAGTAAATAATCTTGTTCTTTGGGCGTGAGTAATTCAAAAGATTCGGACATCAAATACAAGGCAACATGAGGTTGTTGTTCTTTTATTTGTTCTAAAGTGTCGTCGTAAAGCTGTTGCGAAGCATCCAATTTGGATGCTTCTTGGTCAATCGTTTGTTCGGATATAAAAGTCATATTTTGAATTAAAGTATTTCTAAAATTTTGAGTTCGACACGTTGGTTTTTGCGGCGGCCTGTTTTGGTATC
>JAHDEQ010000002.1:28201-38650 GCA_020628755.1 Saprospiraceae bacterium | reverse complement strand
TTTCTAAAATTTTGAGTTCGACACGTTGGTTTTTGCGGCGGCCTGTTTTGGTATCGTTGCTGGCAATGGGTTTGGTTTTACCATAGCCTCGATGCTGTACTCGATTAACAGGAACGCCTTTTTGCTTGAAAAAGTCCATGACGACTTTGGCTCGGTCGGTCGAAAGTTCGTGTGCAAACTCGCTACTGCACCAGCCATTGGTGTGTCCGCCCACTTCAACAACGAGGCTTGGATTGGCGTTAAGAAAATCAAGTACACGCTCCAATTCGGTGTAAGAAGCCTCTTTGAGGCTGGACTTGTTGGCATCAAAAAAGATGTTATTCATTGGTATCACTTGTCCTACTTTTATCGGAATCAAGACAATTTCTTTTTCCACTTCTTTGTAGGCAGGTTCTGTATTTTCTGCCTCTTCATCTTCCAGTTTTGGAAGGTCTATTTCGGATTGAACGGGTTCATCTTTTTGCTGCTCTAGTTCTGTTTTCAAAGCTTCTTGTAATTCTTTTTTAGCTGCATATTCCATCTCTAGGCGCAGTTCGTCTTTAACCTTTTTGGTGAGTTGGTGACGGAGTTCGGCTTCGAGTTGAGGTTGGAGGGTTTTGCGGAGGTCGGCCTCGATTTCATCACGAAGTTCTTCGGTTAATGCTTCTCGAACCGAAGATTCGTTTTCTTGTCTTAACTCATTTTTTACATCTTCTTCTATGTTTTTTTGAAGTTGTTGGCGAATGTCTTTTTCAATATCGGGCTGCAATTGCTCCCGCAATTGTTCGTCGAGCTTTTGCTTGGTTTCGGTATAAAGTTCCTCTTGTAATTCTTCTCGAATTTCTGGAGTCAATTCAGCAATGAGTTCTTGCCGAACTTCTTCTTGATAGGCTTCAAAATCTATTTCTGCGGGTGCGCTTTCTTCTTTTTTAGACGATGGTTTTTCTTGTGGTTTTTCAGCAATTGGCTCTTCATCCTCTTCGCCATAATGTTTGTTAAAACGTTCTTTCATAGCGGCCAATTCGTCGTCCTTTTTATTATTGGAAGATGGATTGCGTTTTGGTTTGGAAGAACTACTAGGTTTACTTTCTTCTTGATTATAATGCTGATTGTAACGACGTTTCATGGCATCGAGTTCAGAGTCGCCATTGCTTTGTGGTTGAGTCGTTTCAGCTACTGCTTCTTGGGCAGTAGCTGGTTCTTCTACGCCTAGCAGTCGGTTGTATTTTTGTTTGAGCTTTTGTAATTCAGGATCGTTTTTGCTACTCGGTCTTACTTGAACGGGCTTGGTGTTTTTGCGTTCACGTTCGAGTGAAGCAATGTCTTTTTTGAGGTCTCTGATTTCGATTTGCAACTCGTTGGGTTCGTCTTTAGTGGCGGATGGTCGAGCCTTGGGAGGACTCGACTCGCCGTCGAGTTCTTGTAATTGGGTTTGGGCGAGTGCAATGTTTTCGCTTGACGAGAAATAACCTTCTTTTTCGGCATGAATACCAATATTGTCTCCAAAACGAAAAACCAACTGGTGTTTATCTTCTTCTTCAGAACGGGTCTTTTTATATTTTTTACCAATTTTTTGGATGTTCAGCTTTCCATCAATTGGATTGCCCTCGTCGTCCACTATTTTAGCAGTGATGAGCGCAACGGGATCGGGCTGTACTTCTTGTGGTAATTTGATGCGGTACAGGTCAGAATTTTCCATACTGCCCGATGAAAAATAGGCGTATTCGCCTGAAGCTGGAATGGTATAATTGAAATCGTTTTGTTTGGTATTGATTTTTTTTCCTAGGTTTTTGGGCTTTGACCACTTCGTCCAAGTATTGTCTAAGCGTTTGCTCACGAACATATCAAAACCGCCGTAACCTGGATGTCCATTGCTGGAAAAATAGATGGTGCGATTGTCAGCCGCCAAGAAAATACTGTTTTCGCAACTAACGGTATTGATGGTTTTGCCCAAATTTTGAGGTTTGGTCCAGCCATCTCTGCGCTTAAACGAAACATAAAAATCTCGGTCGCCCAAGCCTTCTTTGCGCTCGACAGACATGAGCAATACATCGCCATCTACATTGACGTGGTAGCCTACAAATTCGCTATCGTTGTAGTGGTCTTCTATTTTGATCGCTTTGGGTTTTGACCAAGTTTTGCCTTTGCGTTGTGTAATGGATATGCCTTCTTGATTTTTGTCGTAATCATTGCCTAAAAATAGTATTTCACCTGAAGGGTTGCTGGCGACCACAAAGTTGTGGTCGTCGTTGTTGAGTGGACTGTCGATGTTTTGAGCTTGACTCCATGTATCATCCTTTTGGCGATAAGCGAGCCAAATGTCATCTTTGTTTTCCGCACCCATATTTTTGGGATGCTGCTTGCGGGCAAAAAAGAGGGTTTGGCCATCGGTAGAAATGATGGGCAATCGCTCTGGAAAATTGGAATTGATAGTTGTGCCTAAGGATTCGGGAGCTTCGACTTCTTCTTTGTACCGTAGTAAACTCACCCTAGATTTGATGTCTTCGTCGCTATCAGAAATACCAATTGCATCTATTTGATTGCTGCCAGGAACTGCGCTAGTGTGCAGTTCGAGACGCAATTCTTTGACATAATATTCAGTCAATGGAAATTTGTGTCGAAAAATACGAGCCGATTCCATTGTGCCTTTGGGCTTTTTGTTTTCATAAATGGTGTGGGATTTGCCGTTTTTATCTATGGCTTTGATGCGTATGATTGCACCTGGATTGTGGCTTTCGGCAACGGCTACTTGTTGGATTTTCATGGGAGTTTGAAAACCCACTTGTAAATGCTCACCAAAGCTGCTGTCTTCTTTTTTTGGCACCCAAGCCATGTAATGAAGTTCGCGATTCATAAGCGCATTGGGAACACCCAATGCTTGTTTGGCGGCGTAATAATCGTCTTCGTATTGGCTGGATACATTGATGACTTCGCTGGCCCATTGTATGGTTTGGGCTGCAACTATTTGGGTAAAGAGTCCTATAAAGACGATTAAGGAAAAAAGATTTCGCATGGTTTTATTCTTTATTGCAAGATGAAATCTTGCAGTATATATTTCGTCGAAGTTGAAAACTTCAACAAACGAGAAGAATTGTTCTTGAATAAAAGTAAAACGAAATCTTGGTTTTGAAAAATGTATTTGCGATAGATTATTTTTCTTTGATTGTAGAATCTCCTCTTGATTGGAGCTTATCGCCGTATTGGTTGATAAAAGTGAGGCAATCTTGCTTTTTTTGTTGGGCTTCTTGGTTGTCGGGTTGGAGTTGGATGACTTGGTCAAAATCGGCAACAGCTCCTTCGAAATCGTTGAGCTGTTGGCAAGCAATAGCTCTATGATAGAAAATTTCTACATTTTCGGAGTCGAGTGCTAGCGCATGATTGAAGTCAATACGGGCACCGTTGGCATTGCCTGAGAGTAGGTTGGCTCGGCCTCGACCAACATAGGTATCGGGTGATTCTTGTCCTAAATAAATTGCATGATCAAAAAACTGAATGGCTTTGTTGTGTTTTCCTTTTTGGAGTAGGGCAAAGCCTACGCAGGCGTAGGCATCGGCATTTTGGGGTTCGATATAGATGGCTTCCATACAATCTTCATAAGCCAATGTATAGTCTTTTTGTTCCAAAAAATAATAACCTCGATTGGTATAACTATCTGAGTTGGGTTGTATATTGATGGCTCGGTTGTAAGAACGAAAAGCAACATCTTCCATCTCGGTTTGGAAATAAATATTTGCTCTATTATTGATAGCATTGATATTGTAAGGGTCACGGTCAATGACTTGGTTGTAAAAATTCATAGCTTCCATAAAATCACCATTTTCCATATAAATATCGGCTTGTACGAGGTACAAGTCGGGGTCGTTGGGGTCAATGAGGCGTGCCATTTCTAGGTCTTCTTGTGCTTGCTCGTATTGGCCAATTTGATGATTGGCCATGCCTCGGTTGAGGTACAAGCGGCTTTGATTGGGATTGAGCGCAATGGCTTGGGTATAATCTTCTACAGCTCCTCGAAATCTATTGAGTAAAATTTGTGCTCTGGCTCGGTGTTCGTAGGCTTGTGCGTCTTGAGGGTTAAGGGTCAAGAGTGAGGTGAAGTCGTAGAGGGCTTTGTTGTATTTTTGGGTTTTGATATAGAGTAAACCTCGATTGTATAAGGATTGTTGATGTCGAGGGACTTTACGCAAGGTCATGGAATAAAAATCAATGGCTCTATTGTACATTCCATGATCGTGTGCTTCGGTCGCTTTGTTGTAGAAAACATCTACGGATGTTTGTCCTAAAGCTAAGAAAGGTAGGAATAAGATAAATGCAATAAATATATGTTGTTCAATAGATTTCATATTAATACTTTTTATTTATTACGATTTTTTTATATATAAGTTTTAATCCCGTTTTCTTTTTTTGTTGGTAGGAAACAATTTGTTGACTATGGAGTATAATATGTTATAATTTATTATTTCCTTCTTTACATTTCCGAACTTTTGTTACACAAAAGTGCATTGCCTTCCCTATTTTCATATTAAAAAAATATCTTATATCTATTTTGTTTGTCACAGTTTTAGATAGAGCGACAAACATATAGTATAAATTTTTAATATATTTATAGTGCAATTACAGAACAGACAGGAGAAACTAGAATCATTTCTTGTTGCTCTTCAACTACAAAAACCAAATAACCAAAGAGAACAAAACAGCTTTTGAGAAAACACCTTAACAACTAACATCAACAGAGTCGAATCTTACTACCTATCTCATAAGCGAGCTTCCTATGGTTATAAAAAAGACAAAAACACATTGAATGGATTGTTTTTGTTACGACTCATTATCGCTTATCATAATCCCATGACCTCCCATTTCAATAAATCCCCCTATTGATTTTCGATAATTGTGGAGTAACGTATTCGTTTACTCTGGTACTTTCTATCCAAATGTTTGGTAGCTTTTGAAGTATGCTTCAAAAGGTGTGATAGAGCTGTGTGCCAATCAAAAATCTTATACTATGTTAAAACAAATTCTTCTAATTGCAGTGTTAGGATTTTCTTTTTGGGGACAATCTTTTGCTCATACTGCAACTAACCCAAATGAGCAATCTTTTATTGAACAATACAGAAGTATTGCAATTGCTGAAATGAAACGCAGTGGTATTCCTGCTAGTATTATTTTGGCACAAGCTATTTTGGAATCAAGCTGGGGAAATAGTGATTTGGCTAAAAATTCTAACAATTACTTTGGAATTAAATGTAAATCCAATTGGCTTGGAGAAACGTACTATCACATGGACGATGATTTTGATGCCGATGGCAACAAAATAAAGTCTTGTTTTAGGGTTTATACCAGTATCTATGAGTCATTTAAAGACCATACCGATTTTTTGTTGTATCGTGAATATTATAAAAACTGCTTCAAGCATGATTCGAGTGCTTACTTTGAGTGGGCTTTGGCTTTGCAAAAGGCAGGTTATGCAACCGCAAAGGATTATGCTTACCAATTGGTATCCTTGATTGAACGCCATAAATTATATGAATATGATTCGAGTGGCAATCGCTTTGTTGTAGAACAAAGCGTAGAGGCTCCTGTTTATCATGTACCTGCACAAACAGAGGTTCATAGTACAACTAATAGTTTGCCGCCTGTAGTAGATACGCCAGTACAAAAGGAGTCTATTGTTTCTCAAAATACAGTAGCAAAGGAGCAAAAAATCTTTTTGTCCACTCCTGCTCAAAGAGTAGTGCAACCTGAACCACAAGTGCCACCTGTTTTTCTATTGGCAGAAAATTATGAACCCAAATATCGTGAAGGTCAAATGCAGGCTCGCTCGGCAAGAGCTGCTCTATCAGGTCAAAAGATAAAAGATTCTTATAAAACAGCCACTTCCAAAGAGGCTCGAATTGCTCCAAGAAAGCATCCTTATAATAAGAATGTAAGCACCTATAAAAGACATATTCGACCTATCAAATACTACCCAAAGGCTAGTAATGAGACTAGACGATAATACAAAACCCAGAAGTTTGAGTTTGTAGAATCATAAAAAAACCTCCTGTAATGAGAATTACAGGAGGTTTTTCGTTGCCTAAATGTTGAACTTAAATTACAATTGAGCGTTTTCGGCTTGTAGCTCAGGTAGTACCTTTCTGAAAGTGTTTTGCAAATCTACAACTAAGCTAGGTAAGTCCCCCAAATCTTCGCCCGATTTGCATAAAGTTTCTATTGTTTTGTTGGCAATCGTCATTGCATCATTGCCAACATAAGCTAAGGTAGATTTCATTTTGTGGCTAACGTCGCCTAGTTCTTTCCATTGTTGAACCTGTAAAAAAGATTCCATTTTTTGGAGTTCTGTCGGTAGCTCTTCAAGGAGCATATCGAGCAAAATTTTCTTCATAGAAATGTCACCGTCTGCCATCAACTCAAGGTAGTCGAGATTGATATAGTCATATTTGTTTTTAACAGCCATAAGGTTTTGGTTTAATTTAATGGTAAATCAAAATTGTTCTAGCGATTGTTCGTTATTTATTTTTATTGAGATATTTTAATATTTTTTGAAAGAGTTGTTCTGGTTCAAAAGGCTTCAGCACAAAATCGTCCATGCCATATTCTTTAAATTTTTCGTCTTTTGATACATGAGCATGCGCTGTCATAGCCAATATGGGCAGGCTCGAAATTTCGGAGGGCATTTGATGGCGTATGTATTGGGTGGTTTCGTAACCATCCATTACTGGCATTTGGATATCCATTAGGATAATATCAAATGTCTTTTCTTTTAATAAATCAACAGCAATTTGGCCATTGTCGGCAATCGTAATGTTGATATTTTTCCACTGTTTTTCGAGTGTTTTTCGAGCAACAAGTTGGTTCATTTTGTGATCTTCTACCAAGAGAAGATTGAAACTCAAATCGGGATTTATAGATTCTCTAGGAGTATCAGACTGAATATCATTTATCTGAGAAGAATTATCGGCCGTTTCGAGTATGAGGTCAAAATAAAATTTTGATCCTACACCCAGTTCGCTTTCGGCCCATATTTTACCCCCTTGATATTCGACTAGATTCTTGGCAATAGACAAGCCAAGACCAGTACCTTCAAAAATTCTGTCTTTGGTTCTTATTCTTGTAAAAGTGTCAAAAATTGCTCCAACTTTGTCTTTAGGAATACCAATACCAGAATCTTCTACGGTAAATTTTACATGAACACTTCCTGAACTTTCATTTATTTTTTCTATAAAAATCTTTATAAACCCTTTGTCCGTAAACTTGACAGCGTTGCCCACCAAATTGTATAAAATTTGGTTGAGTCGAATCTTATCCCCTTTCATAATACGAGGGACATTTTCGTCTATTGAAAGTTCAAAACTGAGGTCTTTTTCATTGATTTTATAAGTCATCACATTGACCAAATTGGCCAATAGTTCGTGTAAATCAAAGTCCGCATTTTCAAATTTTAGTTTTCCATTTTGAAGGGTAGCTACTTCGAGAATATCGTTTACAATTCCGAGGAGTATCTCGGAAGATTGTTTGATAGATGAAATATAATTAAAATGCTCTTCGCTCAAACCTTTGCTTTTGAGCACCAAATTGCTCATGCCCAAGATAGCATTCATAGGCGTACGCATCTCGTGACTGATACTCGCAATAAATTTTTCTTTGAGCTGTGCCGATTGCTTGGCTAAGTCTCTTGCTTTACGTAATTCCTCAGCGTGTTTGTGTTCGGTAACATCACGCAAAATACCATTAAAGCCTTCAAAATCTTTAAATTTTTGAGGGCTTGCCGTCAGCAAGCAGTAGGTCTTTTTGTCATTTTTATCTTCAAATTCTATTTCACGATCTTTTACTTGTACTCCATTTTTTAAATCATCAAAGACTCTGTTCCAAAACTCTTCATTTCCAAAAATATGATATACTTTGAGTCTTTTTAGTTCATTTTCTGAATAGGCCGTAAGGTCTAAAGTAGCTTTGTTAAAGTCGCTAAGTCTGCCGTCAAAATCGGCAATAAATATTGCGTCTTTTGACTTAGAAAAAATATTTTCGTAGCGCACTTGGCTCATCAAAACTTTTTCTTCGGCTTGCTTTCGCTCCGTAATATCTTGCAAAACACCGTTGAAACTGATTTCGCCGTTGGCTTTTATGATGACACTACATTGTGCATATATACTACGTAGTTCGCCATTATTTCTTTTTATTTTGAGGTCTCTCTGTAGTGTTTTAGGCTGTACCTCAAAGGTATCTTTATGTATTTGATTAAAGACAAAAAACGGATGTGCAAAATTTTGAAGGTCTTTATAGCTAAAGGTATCTTGATGAGGCTTGAAGCCAAAAATACGATACACTTCGTCAGACGCTACAAATTTTTTGGAATTGGGTGAATACTCCCAATTGCCAATATGGGCCATCCGCTGCGTTTCTTCTAGTCGCTTTAGAGTAGCATTACGTTCAATAGAAAAGCGTAATGTTTTGGACAAAGTCTCTGCATCAAAATTTCCTTTTTCAAGGAAATCTTGTGCGCCTTCTTTAATAGCTTGTACACCTATATTCTTATCCGAAAAACCTGTAAGTACAATGACATTTTTTTGGGGAAAATTAAAAAGCAATGAGCGAAGGGTTTCAAAACCTCTACTGTCAGGAAGACTCAAGTCTAAAAGTATTGCTATGAAATCGTCATTTTGTCTTAGTTGTTCTATACCATCTGCTAAGGTAGTAACATGCTTGATGCTACAATTATTGAGATAGGACTCTCTGAGCAATAACTCGACCAAACGAGCATCACCAATGTTGTCCTCAATTAGCAAAATCCTGTTTTGGTTTTCTAAATCAATCATAGCGTCATGCATACTGATTAAATCACCGTTTGTGATCGACTCGATATAGTGCTTATAGTTCTTATTTTCCAAAATACATATGCAATTTATAACATGAGTTAATATGAATTATGGAGGGTAATTAAAAATTGGAACTAGACACATTATAAATATAGGCTCTTTGACTTTTTCCGTGAAAATATTTCCATTCAAATCTAAAACCGTTCACTTCCTGCGGTCGTTCTCTCCTTTATTTTGAACGGAACACGGAACCTGCCTGCGCAGGCAAGTTTGACAAAGAAGGTAAATATAAAAAAACTTGTACACTACAATACATAACAATAAGTATGCTCAAAATGCACAAACGTAAAAAAAAAATGTATTTTTTTTGTTACACTCTTGGAATAAAAGCAAAAGTCGCACCTAAATCGCTCAAAATGAATAAACAGAGAAAACTTTCTGGATTTTTATAGATTTTTTTAAAATTTTCGAGCTTTTCGGCCTGAATTAATTGCTTGGCAACAAACTCTTCGAGTGTTGATGCATTGATAGACCATTTTCCTTTTTGTTCATTAGGAACTGCAATAGGAATCCCGACTTCTATTGTTTGCTGATGAACTACAAAAATTGGATACATAGATACATCTTGTTCCAAGATAGTATCTGATGCTTTGGCAAGAATAGCTTTATAGGGTTCTATTTCTTGTTCGAGTTGTTTAAATTTTACTTCTGCAAATTTTTCCATTTTCTTAATCTTTGAGTTTCAACAGCACCACATTTTCTACATGGTGTGTATGTGGGAACATATCTACAGCTCTTGATTTGAGCACATCGTATTTTTCGCTCAACAGAGCCAAGTCTCGTGCTTGTGTAGAAGGATTGCAACTTACATAAACAATTTTTGGGGCTTGAAGTTGTAGCAACATCTCCACTACTTTGGGGTGCATACCCGCCCGAGGCGGGTCTGTGATGAGTACATCAGGCTTTCCATGTTTTTGTGCAAACTCATCGGTTAATATATCTTTTACATCACCTGCATAAAAAATAGCATTTTCGATATTGTTCAATTCTTTATTGAGTTTGGCATCTTCGATGGCCAACTCCACACTTTCGATACCAACGACCTGTTTGCAATTTTTAGCTATAAAAAGCCCAATACTACCAATACCTGTATATAAATCATAAACATTCTCATGTCCACTCAACTCCGCAAATTCTTCTACGATTTCAAAAAGATTAACGGCTTGCTCGGTGTTGGTCTGAAAAAAAGATTTAGGGCCTATCCGAAAACGAACGTCTCGAAGTCTTTCTTCAATCCATTCTTTACCATGATGATGCACCATTTCGAGGTCAAGCAAAAAATCGTTCTTTTTGCTGTTGACACAATAAAAAATAGAGGTGATATTGGGAAACTGCTCTACTAATCGTTCAAAAAAAGTGTGAATTGCTTTTTTATCATCTTCAAAAAAACTCACGACTACCATCACTTCACCAATTGAGGTCACTCGAAAAATGATGTTTCGCATCATTCCTTTTTGTGCTCTGGGGTCGTAAAAGCTTAGTCCCATATCTTGAGCAATGGCTTTCGCTGCAAGGCGTAAATCATTAGATGGATCGGGTTGAAGGTAACAATGTTTGATATCTACAATTTTGTCAAAAGCTCCAGGTCGGTGAAAACCCA
>JAHDEQ010000002.1:22003-28101 GCA_020628755.1 Saprospiraceae bacterium | reverse complement strand
TAACAATGTTTGATATCTACAATTTTGTCAAAAGCTCCAGGTCGGTGAAAACCCAATACATCTTCGACATTTGAAATATCGGTATTGAGTTCTTCGGGTTGTAGCCAACGTTTGTTGCAAAAGGTAAATTCTAGTTTGTTGCGATAATATTGTGTATCGGGTGCACCCAAAATTGGGAAAAACTTCTGTACCTCAACTTTGGCAATTCGTTGAAAGGCTTGTTGTACAATATCTTCTTTGTGAGCTAACTGAATTTCGTAAGGCAGGTGCTGCATTTTGCAGCCCCCACAAATACCAAAATGTGAGCAAAATGCTTCTATTCTATCTTTTGAATATTCCTTTATTTCTTTGGGAATGCAAACGTAATAGGACGATTTTTTGCGCTTCACGATTACATCTACAACATCACCTGGTACAACATTGTCCACAAATAGTACACGCCCATCTTCGGTACGGGCTACGCCCTTACCTTTGTCTGCCAAACCAGTAATGGTAACATTTTCGATTATTTTTTTCTTTCGAGCCATTTAATAAAGTGTTCGAGTGTTCAAGTATTCACGTGTTCAAGTTCTATTTGTAACATGAACGCTCGAATACATAGATACGTTTTGAAATACAAAAGTAGAATTTTTATCTTTACTTCTATTACAAATAAGATATATGGATAAAAAAATCAGGGCATACCTTTCAAAAGATGAAATATTAAAAAAAGTCCTCAAAGATATTAAGCAATTGCCTGTACAATCGTCAACAGGCGATTTGTATTACGATTTGATTCGTGCCATTACCTTTCAGCAATTGTCGGGTAAGGCAGCCACTACTATTTTTAATCGGTTTTTAGAACTCTTTGACAATGCTTATCCACACGCTGTTTATATTCTTGATTTTGAAATCGCCGATTTGCGAGCTGTCGGTTTGTCTAAGCAAAAAGCCAATTATATCAAAAATATTGCTGCATTTGCCCTAGCAGAGGACTGGCCTAGCAAAGACTGGAATTCTTATTCTGACGAAGAACTCATAACTTACCTTACTCAAATAAAAGGTGTCGGTAAATGGACGGCTCAAATGATTTTGATGTTTACACTCGAACGACCTGATGTGCTTCCACTAGACGATTTAGTAGTCCGCAATATGTTGGTAGAATTGTATCAAGTCCAAGGCACAAAGCGAGCAATCACTCAACAACTTACGCAACTTGCCGAAGCATGGCGACCTTATCGTTCTTATGTGAGTCGTAGTATGTGGGTGTTGAAAGATACGATTGTGTGTATAGGTGTTGGTGTGTTTATGTGTTTGTGATTCGCAAACACATAAATACATAGACACGCAAACACAATTAAAGTATTTTCTTACAGGATTCGTATAAATCTTTCCAACCTTTGCGGTTTTTGGCAACGGTTTCCAAGTATTCGTTCCAAGCAGTTTTGTCTTGAACAGGATTTTTGATGATAGCACCCGTAATACCTGCAGCCAAATCGTGTGCTTTTAAAATACCATCGCCAAAGTGCGTTGCCAGTGCTTGACCGCTATTGATTACAGAGATGGCTTCAGCAGTACTCAGCGTACTGCTGGGCGATTTGAGCTTGGTGCGTCCGTCTTCGGTTTTGCCCGAGCGCAATTCTCTAAATATTGTTACCAAACGTTTTATTTCTTCAACAGGAGCTTTGTCGGTTGGTAAGTCAAGTGATTTACCAATTTTTTCAACTCTGACTTTTACAATATTGACTTCTTCTTCAAAAGTAGCGGGCAAAGGCAACAAAACCGTATTGAAACGTCGGCGCAATGCACTCGACAATTCGTTTACGCCTTTGTCTCGATTATTGGCCGTCGCAATGACATTGAATCCTTTGGCGGCTTGTACCTCCATCCCCAACTCTGGTATCGGCAAGATTTTTTCGGACAAAACAGTTATTAAACTATCTTGTACATCGGATGGTATTCGGGTTAGCTCCTCTATACGAGTCAGTTTTCCGTCTTTCATGGCATTCATGACGGGACTCGGAACAAGGGCTTTTTCGGAGGGACCTTCGGAAAGTAGTCGGGCATAATTCCAACCATAACGCAGAGCATCTTCATTCATACCTGCCGTTCCTTGTATCAACAAAGTTGAGTCAGCAGAAATAGCTGCTGCCAAATGCTCCGAAACCCAAGTCTTGGCCGTACCAGGGATTCCGACTAACAAAAGCGCACGGTCAGTAGCGAGTGTTGCTACTGCTACCTCTATCAAACGGCGATTGCCAAAATATTTGGGTTCTATTTCAGTACCATCCTCTAGCTTGCCACCAAGAAGGTAAGTCACGACTGCCCAAGGCGACAATTTCCAATTGGTCGGCCGTGGTCGCTCATCTATTTTTTGAAGATGTTTTAACTCTTTTGCGTAAGCCTGCTCGGCATGTGGACGAAGAATTGTATTTTTGCTCAATTTTTAAATCTTTTTTGAAGTAGCGAAGTTAAGTATAGTATATGAAAATACATATTATAACAATAGGAGATGAAATTTTGATTGGTCAGATTGTGGATACCAACTCGGCTTGGATGGGAACTCAATTGAATGCCAGTGGTGGTCATATCGTAGGCATCACCACCGTTGGTGATGATGCTTCGGCTATCAAAAATGCGCTGCAAAATGCTTTACCCCAAGCTGATGCTGTTTTGATTACTGGAGGTCTTGGCCCAACCAAGGACGATATTACTAAAAAAACCTTAGCCGAATATATGGGCGTTGATATGACTTTTAGTCAAATCACCTTTGATAGAATCACCAAAATATTTGAACGTTTTGGTCGCAAGACTACACCTGCTCATCGTGAACAATGTTATATGCCCTCCAATGCTTTGTTGCTTCACAATAAAAAAGGAACGGCTCCTGGTATGTGGTTTGAGCATGAGCAAAAGGTTGTCGTCTCCATGCCTGGTGTACCCCATGAAATGAAATATTTGATGGAGTTTGAGGTCATTCCTAATTTGAAAGAACGATTTCAAACTGTACCGATTGGGCATCGAACCATTCGTACAGTTGGGGAAGGTGAAACTCGAATTGCTGTTCGTATAGAAAATGCGGTAAATGAACTCCCTCCAAACATGAAAGTTGCCTACCTGCCAGGATTAGGGCAGGTGCGTGTGCGCTTGACGGCTACGCACAAGGACGAAAATATTTTGAATCAACAACTAGACGAAGCACAAGAAAAAGTAGTTGCATTGATTCCTGAGTTGGTGTATGGCTTTGGCAAAGATGCTTTGCCAAATGTGTTAGGGAGATTATTGAAAGAAAAAAATCTTACTCTTTCTACTGCTGAAAGTTGTACAGGCGGACATCTAGCACATTTGATTACGTCGGTATCGGGTTCGTCGGCTTACTTTATGGGAAGTGTAGTAGCTTATGATAATGCTGTAAAAAAGGAGCAACTTGGTGTAAAAAGTGCTACACTAGAACAATTTGGGGCGGTTAGTGAACAAACCGTTCGTGAAATGGTGGCAGGAGCTTTGCTATTATTAAAAACAGATATTGCAATTGCCATATCTGGCATTGCAGGACCGACTGGAGGTACAGACGAAAAACCTGTAGGTACGATTTGGATGGCCGTTGGAAATAAGGAAACCATTAAAACTCGTAAATTGAATCTAGGAAAGGATCGCTTACGTAATATTCAATATACAAGTGTACAAGCACTTAATTTTATCCGACAATTCGTTAACCAAACTATTCAATCATAATGAAGCATTTTAAAAACTGTATATATATAGTGTGTATATGCTCTTTGTTTTCTTGCCAGTCTAATACAAAAGAACCGTCCAAGTCTATTGATTATGGACAAATGGCTGAAAATTTTTGTACTTGTATGCGTCCATTGGTAGATTTGAACAAGGAAATAAGAACCTTGCTCAATGCAGGCAAAACCGATGAAGTAAAAGCACTCATACCTCAAGTGGAACAACTGAACAAAGAGAGTGAATCGTGTATCGCAAAATTGGAAGAAAAATTTGGTGTAAAGGGAATCGAACAAGAAGAAAAAGCTAATACCGCTATAGCTAAAAAGTGCCCTGACATAGCAAAAATGATAGAAGGTTCGAAAAAGTTAGAATCTAATTAGGTCTTTTTTGTACCCATCTTTCAAAAAAGACCGTCTAAAAGTAGAAATGATTTTACTTTAAATATAGTAAAGTTTTGTCCCAAGGTATTTTTATCAAAAAAACAATCTACTTTAAACGTAATATTCATAGTTCATTGGGAAGAATAAGTAATAAAAAGTTAGCAGACGAAGAGTTGATAGAACTCTATTTGTCAAAGCACAATTCGGCCTATTTCGATATGTTATACAATAGGTACTCTACTAAGGTATTTAGTAAATGTATATCCTTATTGAAAAATGAAGAACTTGCTCAAGATGCTTTACAAGATATTTTTATTAAGATATATCTGAACATTGCAAAGTTTAGTGGAAAATCTAAATTTTCAACTTGGGTTTATTCAATAACGTATAACTATTGTATAGACTTTTTGCGTAAAAAGAAAAAAGAAAAAAATATCTTCTCTGAAGATATTGAAAATACAGCCGAACCTATAGAAGAAGTCCCCGACAAGGAACTCCTCGAAATGCAAGTTTCTCGCTTGAAGCGTGTTTTGGAAGAAATTCCAATAGGTGACAAGGCAGTACTTCTGATGAAATATCAAGATGAAATGTCTATTCGAGAAATTTCACATATCCTAAGCAAATCGGAAAGTGCTATCAAGATGAAAATAAAAAGGGCCAAACACAAGGCTCAAAAACAATATAAAGAATTATATAACGAGTAATTGATAAAGCAAGCAAAGAAACACAAGCTATGCACTAGCATAGAAACTTCTGGAACACTATTAAAAAAATTTGAATTTTAGCCCAGAACACCTAGTAAAAGCAAAAAATTCAGCTCGTCGTCAATTACAAAAAATCGAGTTATTATGGCTAAAAACAGTTTTCAGCGAATGGAGGATGAAAATCTGAATAATCGCTCATCCGAACAAATTGAACGGGTTCGTCAAAATGTGGATGGTTCGGTATCATTTATCCAAATGGTAGGTAAGATTATTGAGGTTTATTTGCCTCGTGTCTTTGATGTATTTGTGATGATGGGAGGAGGTAAAGAACGAGAAGATACTAATGTTAAAGAAAATCAACCACCTTCTGATGGCGGTTCGGATGATTTTAGACGTGGCGGAGGGCCATCTTCTCCTGATTTTCATTAAAAAAGTATGTGACTAATTCTTAATATTGCGTCCCAAAAAGATTAAAAACCATCAGACTAATTGAAATTTAAATGACTGACATACTTCAAGACCTTTACAACAATACCGTAATTCCTTTTTTTAGCCTAATTCCAAAGTTAATTTTAGCTATAGTTGTTATTTTCTTAGGTCTTTATATAGTAAAAAAAATCACAAAAGCAATTCAGCGAATACTCGAAAAATCAGGTATTGACAAGGTAAAAGATATGCTCGATGATGTAGATATTGTCAGAAAATCTAATGTCAATGCATTGCCAAGTTATGTTATATCGAAATTTGTTTACTATGCTTTACTACTTTTCATATTTTTAATATCGGCAGATGTTTTAGATATTCCTGAATTAACAGAATTAATTCAACACACCATTAAATTGCTGCCCAATCTATTGGTGGCTATTATTATTCTAGTTGTGGGTATTTTGGTAGCTGATGGGCTACGCAAAATTGTAGATAGTGCTTGCAAATCTATCGGTATTCCTGCTGGCAAAATTGTCGCATCTTTCGTTTTCTTTTTTGTGCTTATCAATGCGCTGATGATTTCATTGCGCCAGGCTATGATACCAACTGATTTCTTGACCGATAATTTGACCGTAATACTTGGAGGAATTGTCGTCGCTTTTGCCATTGGCTATGGTTTGGCATCTAAAGATATGATGTCCAATTTCTTGGCCTCTATTTATACCAAAGGTAAATTTAATATAGGTGATTTTGTAACTATTGATGGCGTTTCGGGCGAAATCATGGCTATGGATACCTCATCTCTTACAATTCTTTCGAATGGAAAAAGAGTTATTTTTCCGCTAAATCAACTGGCTTCAAAGCGAGTCGAAATTCA
>JAHDEQ010000002.1:16937-21903 GCA_020628755.1 Saprospiraceae bacterium | reverse complement strand
TTTATAATTGTTAATTGAATATTATTTAAAACTGAACTTTAAAAATTTTAAACACAATGAGTAAGAATTTAATCTTATCAACATTATTACTTTTCGCTTTTTGTTGGAGCGTACAAGCTCAAACAGTTGACGAACTGAAAGCTAAAAAAACTGCAAAAGAAGAACAACTTGCTGCTTTACAAGCCGAAGTAGCTGATATAGACAAGCAGTTATTAGAATTTCCAGGTTGGAGATACGGTGGTGTAGGTACTATCGGATTCAATGCTTTGGCTAATAATAATTGGTTTGCTTTAGGTACTCCTAACTCTAGAAACGATGCTTTAGGTTTAGGTTTGGCTGGTTTTGCAAACTTAAATGAAGACAAGTACTTTTGGAGAAGTTTATTAAACGTAAACGTTAGTCGTTCGGCAGCTTGGTCTGACAAAGACAACGATGCTACCAAAGCAATTGCTTTGACTAATGGTTTGGATTTGACTTCTTTATTTGGGTACAAACTTTCTGACAAATTAGCAGTATCTGCTGAAGCTAAGTGGATTTCTTCTATTATCGAATTTGATGATAATGGAACTTCTGACAATTTTATTGATGACAAATATCCTATTCGCTTCAATGCTCCTGGTCAATTGACTGTTTCTGCGGGTGTAACTTGGACTCCAATCACTAACTTGGTTGTTTTGATTCACCCACTTGGTTATCAGAAAAACTGGCCTGGTGATTTGATTTCTTCTGCTGGTGCTAAAATTGGTGCTACTTATGCTGCTGAAATCATCAAAGGTGTGTCTTGGACTTCTAACTTGAGTGCTTTCGTTCCTTATAGCAATGGCGACGGTATGGTAGATATCAAGAACATCGCTGAAGATGCTGTGCTAAGAACTGTGCCTTATGAAACTGGAAACTTGGTGAACTGGACTTGGATCAACGGTTTCTCTTTCAGCGTTTGGAAAGGTATTGGTGTTTCTTTCAACCTTGGTTTGAGAGGCGACCAACAAGTTGCTGATTTGGGTCGTGTACGAATTGCTAATTCTGAAGGATTAGATGTGAGTACACTTGATATTTCTGACAATCCATTACAGTCTTACTATACTTTAGGACTTGCTTATACGTTCTAAGAACAATAAAACATGGATTTTACTATAAACTCTTGAGTTTATAGCGTTTCATACTAACTTAATTTTGTTTAGAGCTTGCCTGTTGGCAAGCTCTTTTTTTTGTATATTTGGTCTATGTCAAACCTTCAAAAATTATTCAAGACCATGCCTCAAATTGGAAAAATCGAATGGATTGGGCTTCGCCCCAAAAAGAAAGCAACATTGGTAGAAGCCGCCGAAGCCAATATTAATGAAAATGGTTTGGAAGGCGATCATTATTCTGGCTCTAGCAAAAAAAGACAAGTCACCCTCATACAAGCCGAACACCTCAACGCAGTTGCCTCCATTTTGCAAAAGGAGGCAATCGACCCTCAACTCACCCGTAGAAACATTGTCGTTTCTGGTCTCAACCTGTTGGCATTAAAAGACCAAAAATTTCAAATTGGAGCAGATGTTATCCTCGAAATGACGGGTTTGTGCCATCCTTGCTCTCGTATGGAAGAAAACCTAGGCGAAGGTGGCTACAATGCCATGCGTGGGCATGGAGGTATCACAACAAAAGTCATAAAAGGTGGAAGTATAAAAGTAGGTGATAAAGTGCAAATGCTAAGAGAGTAAAACCTAAAAAGTACCATGCAGTGCCACTACCACATTGAAGCCTGGCGCACTAATGGTAGATGCAAAAGGACGATAATGCTTGTCAAAAATATTTTCGACAGCTAAATTGATTCTTAGTTTTGAATTGATTTTATAAGAAGAATAAAAATTAAAAGTCGTCCAACCATAAGCTCCATCATTTTGTACTTTGCCATTTTCGTCAATACTGGTGGGCGTTTGTTCTATATTATCAGAAGTACCACCTCTGTCAATCGTTCCGTCTTCTTCTATATCACTAATGGCATAATTTTCTAGTTTTTTTCGAGCATTATAACGTGCATTCAATTCCAGTCTTAGTTTATCATTTTGGTAGGTCAAACCCGTTTTGCCATAAGCAGGCGGTATGTGAGCAAAAGGGATAATAGTATCTTGTACCACACTATTGGAAAAGGTAGAAGTCCCTTTGGTCAAATTAATACTCGACTCAAATAACCATTTGTCATCCATATTTACAATAGCATTGCCCGAAAAACCATAGATATTGGCATTTTCAGCATTTATATTGGTTTGAACATTATAGTTCACATCGTCCACCAACAAACTTGGTGTGCCGATAGTCGAAGAATCTACTCTAATGATAGCATCACGTAGTCTGGAATAAAATCCTGTTCCGCTTATTTTAATAGATGTTCCTTCTTTATTGATATAATTAAAATCTCCAAATTCCTTGGCAAGCGTCGCTTCAAAATTTAAAGCACGTTCGGGTGCCAAATTGATATTTGGCACAGTAACTTTATTGCCTTTGGTACGAATTTTTGCCCAATCATCAATATTAGGTGCTCTAAATGCCTTGGCCGCCATAAAGCGCATTTGCCATTTTGACTTGGTATTCCAAGTCAAAGAACCTGCCCAAGTCAAATCACTATTTTCGGTATTGATACCGCCATAAAACTCTTCGGGCCAAACGATACGATCACTTGTCAGATATTGAGCATTTAAACTCACCGCACTATAGCGAAGGCCACCATTGAGAATCAAAGTAGAATCCTGACTACGCCAACGATAATTGGTGTATGCACCATAATTCCGCATACCACTCCCCCCGCTTGGGTAACGTGTATCAACATTCAAAATAACTTTCCCTGTTTTTACATCAAAACTCCTTGCCCTTGAGTCCACATCGTTATGTCCAAGGTCAAAACCATAGGTGAGCAAACTACGACTATCTTCCCCTATCTCTTTGTCAAAGTCGGCAGTAAAAGTATAAACGAATACTTTTTCTTTGTTGACACTTCTTATCCGATTTACAAATTTTCGGCTGAGGCGATCTTCGTGTACTCTTTGATAAGCAGCAATAACCGTCCCTTTATCAAAGAAATTATTTTTAGCTAATATTTTCATTTTGGCCGATACCAAAGTACGAAACTGTGGCCCATAGTACCACTCGGCAAATTTGAGTTCACTAGCTTGACTTATCGTATCGAGCAAGTTATCGTAGCGAGGCACATCAGTCGTAGTAGATACCTGATAATTGAACACAAAAGATAACTCATCAATGGGTTGTAGTTTTATTTTTTGTAAAAAATCAATTTGGCTGTATTCCGTGTTCCACCAACGATAGTATAGTCGTCTTTCGCCGCCCATACCCACTTGCACATTGGTATTTTGATTTTCTTGTATCACATCAAGTCCTTCGTCAAGTCCAGGATAAAAAAATCGTTTCCCGAAGTCAGGATATTCGTCAGGGCGATTATTGCCTGCTCGCATCGCATCATAATCAGTTATCGTAAAGCTAGATAAAAAGCCCCAATTCTTTTTACCATAATTGACATCAACATGAGCTCTTTTTTCAAGATTAGCAGATGCAAATCTGGTATAAAAATTTCCAATTAGGTTATGATCTTTTTCGCTATTTCTCAAGTTGAGTTTTGGATCTTTTGTTCTAAAATGAACAACTCCTCCAAGTGCATCACTTCCGTATATCAAAGACCCTGGCCCATAAATCACTTCCATTTGTTCGAGCATGGCATTATCTACCGTTACGGCATTTTGCAAATGTCCGCTACGATAAATGGCATTATTCATCCGAACACCATCTACAACCAACAGCACCCGATTGGCTTCAAAGCCTCTCACAACAGGACTCCCTCCACCAGCTTGTGTTTTTTGTACAAAAACACCTGCATTGGCAGATAGCGCATCGGCAGCCGTTTGAGCAGCCGAAAACTCAATATCGCTTTTTTTGATCCGTTCTAATTGATATGGAATTTCTTCGACGGGGTCATCTCTTCTACCAACCACCACAACTGTATCAACTGTTGCATCAGGCACAAGTTTTATTAGACCATTTTTGCGTCGTATCGCATAAACGGGTAATTTCAAATCACTAAATCCGATATAAGAAAAAGTTACTTCATCACGATATTCCAAACCAATCAATTCGGCTTTGCCATCAATATCTGTAAATGCTGAAAATGATTCATTAAAGATAGTTGCACCAATCAAAGGCTCTCCAGATTCTGAGCTAAGGACAGTAACTTTTATGCCCGACTGTGTCCAACATACAGAAGAAAAAAAGCAAAAGATTGTTGTAAGGAACAACAATCGAAAGGCAAATGAGAAGGGTGAGTTCTCATAACTAATTTTTTTTTTGACATTTGCTATCACTACTACAATTTGGGCAGTTTAATGGTAAACGTAGTCCCTTCATCAATAATAGATTTTTTAACAAATATCTTGCCAAGGTGATAGTTTTCTATAATGCGTTTTGTAAGTGAAAGACCAAGCCCCCAGCCTCTTTTTTTGGTGGTATAGCCTGGTTGAAAAACGGTTTTAAATTTTGAGGAAGGAATTCCCTTTCCTGTATCCGTAATATCAATGTTGACAAAACCTGATTCTTCGTAGATTATAGCACTTATTTTGCCCTTGCCATCCATCGCATCTAAGGCATTGCGCAGCAAATTCTCGACGACCCAATCAAAAAGTGGAGGATTAATTTTAACAATAATCGGTTCGCTTTTGGGGTCAGGAAATTCAAAAACCATCTTTCGAGGCGCACGACGTTGCATATAAGCACGACACTTTTCGAGTTCCTCGAAAACGTTAATTTCTTCCATTTTAGGAGCAGATCCAATCTTTGAAAAACGGTCGGCGACCAACTCCAAACGACTCACGTCGTTTTCCAATTCGCTTACAATTTCGAGGGTTTCTTCATCGCCTTCTTTCATTATTTTGAGGTGTTCCAACCAAGCTATAATTGCCGAAATTGGAGTTCCCAACTG
>JAHDEQ010000002.1:14272-16837 GCA_020628755.1 Saprospiraceae bacterium | reverse complement strand
AGCAAGCCAGCAATAGCCAAATACAATTTCCACCGAGATTTTTGTTCGTATAACTCCACTTTTTTGAACTTTCCTAGTTTAAACGCTAAATTTACAAAATCATTTTTTAACTCTAGTGAATAATACTTTGTGAAATCTAGTATAGATTATAAACCATTTAATGGCTTGTCGCAGTTTACAACTACGATACAATATACTCTATTATTCATTAGCATCTCCTTTTTAGCTTGTC
Organism: Saprospiraceae bacterium; assembly: GCA_020628755.1. Taxonomy (GTDB): domain Bacteria; phylum Bacteroidota; class Bacteroidia; order Chitinophagales; family Saprospiraceae; genus JAHDES01. The sequence goes on along the minus strand of JAHDEQ010000002.1, from coordinate 16,605 downwards.
GCCAAGCAAATGATAGTATCGAGTGGTCAATTCAAGAATCAAATACAGACTACTTATTGACTGCTGTCGAATTTGTAAATGAACAAGAAGGTTATGCAGTTGGTGGAGATTCTTGGTATTTTGGTGTGGTCGCCCACACCAAAGACGGCGGTACGACTTGGCAGAGCGATTCGCTTTTCAATAAAATCCTTTGGAATTTAACTTCCGACAAGGACAAAAATCTCTATGCAACTGGTGTCAATGCCGAAATATTGGAACTTCCGTACGGCACAATAAATTGGAAAACAAATCTCCTTCCTACCTGGGAAATCATGCGTGGACTTGCATTTTGGGACAAAACAAAAGGCGTTTTAGTTGGAGGCGAAGCCTACCAATCTGGCTATATTGCACTTATTCAAAATAATCAATTGGATAGTCTTTGGGAAACTGACTTTGAATTGCAAGATGTATATTTTTCTGACTCCAACACTGTCCATGCCGTTGGTTATGGAATAATTTTAAAATCTATAGATAATGGCAAACATTGGGAAAAAGCTCCAATTTATAATGACTATTTTCGTTCGGTACATTTTCCTACAGCTAACACAGGTTTCGTTGTTGGAGCAACAGGTACAATTCTAAAAACAACCGACAAAGGTAAATCTTGGGAAGTACTACGAGATGGAGACGATTTGCATATTCGAGATATTCCCTTTCGCGCTGTATTTTTTGAAGATGAACAAACAGGTTATATTGTAGGCGATAAAGGCGTTTTTTGGTGTACCAAAAACGGCGGCGACGATTGGGAAGTCATCCGAGATTTACCCAATTTAAACTTCTACGATGTATTTGCAGTTAATAATAAAGGATGGATTGTGGGAGAAAATGGAATCATCATATCTTTTGAATTTTAAAAAATAACGATTCTTGAAGTTTCCAACTTCAAGAAAATATCTTGCAAGCCTGTCTAGCTAGCTGGTAAGTATGAAAGCTGCCAGATAGATTTTCAACTTGCCTACAAAAATGTACGACTTAATAATCATAGGCGCAGGCCCAACAGGACTGGTTTGTGGCATCGAAGCCCACAAAGCAGGACTCAATTATTGTATTATTGAAAAAGGCGTTTTGGTCAATTCCATTTATAATTTTCCAACTAATATGACCTTTTTTTCGACCTCTAATTTAATGGAAATTGGCGGCACGCCCTTTGTCGCACACAGCGACAAACCCACCCGTAAAGAAGCCCTCGAATACTACCGCCGCATCGCCGAAAAATGGGAGTTGAATATCAATTTCTACGAAACAGTGGAACAATTAAGTCCAGAAAAAGACAAGCATTATTCTATAAAAACTTCCAAAAATTCATATCAAACCAAAGCCGTAGTCATTGCTACAGGCTATTTTGACACACCTCGTTTGCTCCATATTCCAGGAGAAAATTTACCAAAGGTCAAACATTATTACGACGATCCACACCCTTATGTCGGCCAAAATGTCTTGGTGATAGGCGCAGCCAATTCAGCTTGCGATGTTGCCCTCGAAACCTACTATAAAGGAGCAAAAGTCACGATGGCAATTCGTGAACCCGAAATTTATCCACGAGTCAAATACTGGATTCGCCCTAATATCGAAAACCGTATCAAAGAGGGTTCTATCAAAGCTCATTTTAATACAACCGTCTCTAAAATCACAGAAACAAGCGTCACCTTACAAACTCCCGAAGGAGAACTAAATATTGAAAACGACTACGTCCTAGCCATGACGGGCTACAAACCTGATTTCAAATTCCTTGAAAAATTAGGAATAGCATTTCAAAACGACGAACTCCATACTCCAATCTTTAATCCAGATACACTCGAAAGCAATTTGTCCAATGTTTACATCGCAGGAGTTATCAATGCAGGCCTGCATACCAGTAAATTATTTATCGAAAATACCCGACATCACGGAGAACTGATTATCAAAAATATTCTTTCCAAGAAATAATCTTATTTTTGTAAATTACTAATAAACGATTCCTGAAGTTTTCAAATTCAGGTTAAATATTTTTGGAGTCTGCGACTCCATTCAATTTGATTTATGTCCAAACCAAACTTTAAAAATACACCACTCGACCTCAATATAGCGCAAGAGAATTCTTCAAAATCTGAAGAATCTTGGCAAACGCCTGAGCAAATCTACGTCAAAAATCATTTTAGCAAGGACGATATTCAAGAAGCCGAACACCTCTCTTATGTAGCAGGACTCCCCCCCTACTTGCGAGGGCCATACAGTTCAATGTACGTCGGTCGCCCTTGGACAATCCGACAATATGCAGGTTTTTCAACCGCCGAAGAAAGCAATGCTTTCTACCG
>JAHDEQ010000002.1:12718-14172 GCA_020628755.1 Saprospiraceae bacterium | reverse complement strand
TCCATAAGTATCAGCGGTTATCACATGCACGAGGCAGGCGCACCTGCCGATATTGAGTTGGCTTATACCCTTGCCGATGGTTTGGAGTACATCCGAGCAGGCATCAAAGCAGGTTTAAAAATTGATGATTTTGCACCAAGACTCTCTTTCTTTTGGGGAATTGGAATGAATCATTTTATGGAAATTGCAAAAATGCGAGCAGGTCGTATTTTGTGGGCTAAAATTGTAAAACAGTTCAACCCTTCTAATCCAAAATCAATGGCACTGCGTACGCATTGCCAAACCTCTGGCTATTCTTTAACTGAACAAGACCCTTTTAATAATATAGCACGGACTTGTATCGAAGCGATGGCTGCCACACTTGGCGGCACTCAATCATTACATACCAATTCGCTCGACGAAGCGATTGCTTTGCCCACTGATTTTTCAGCTAAAATTGCACGTGACACGCAAATTTATATTCAAAAAGAAACCGACATTACCAAAGCAGTTGACCCCTGGGGCGGTTCCTATTATGTCGAATATCTAACTCAAGAATTAGTCAAAAAAGCTTGGCAATGGATGGAAGAAGTAGAAGAACTTGGCGGCATGGCAAAAGCCATCGAACAAGGAGTCCCCAAAATGCGTATAGAAGAAGCGGCTGCCCGAAAGCAAGCCAGAATTGATAGCGGACAAGAAAAAATTGTTGGAGTCAATATTTTCCGACTTGAAGAAGAAGCTCCAATTGATGTATTAGAAATTGACAATACGGCTGTTCGAGAAGCACAAATCAAACGACTCAAAGAAACCAAAGCCAATCGTGATGAAAATGCCGTTCAAAATGCTTTGGAAGCCTTGTATCAATGTGCAAAAACAGGCGAAGGCAACCTGCTAGACTTAGCGGTTCAAGCGGCACGATTACGTGCCACTTTGGGTGAGATTTCAGATGCTATGGAACGTGTTTTTAAGCGTTATGTGGCAACTACTCGCTCTATTTCGGGAGTCTATTCTAAAGAAATTAGCATGGATGATACCTTTAAAAATGCTCAAACCTTAGCCGATAAATTTGCCGAATTGGATGGTCGTCGCCCTCGAATTATGGTAGCTAAATTGGGGCAAGATGGACATGACCGAGGAGCGAAGGTCATTGCCACGAGTTTTGCCGATATTGGTTTTGATGTTGATATTGGCCCTTTATTCCAAACCCCAAAAGAAGCTGCTCGTCAAGCTGCCGAAAATGATGTCCATATTTTAGGAATTTCCTCTTTAGCAGCAGGACACAAAACCCTTGTTCCCGAAACCATCAATGCACTCAAAGAACTTGGACGTGATGATATTATGGTCGTTGTTGGAGGCGTTATTCCACCACAAGATTATGAGTATTTGTACGAAGCAGGCGTTTTGGGAGTCTTTGGCCCAGGGACGGTAATTGCCCAAGCAGCTAGTAGTATTTTAGAAGTTCTAATTAAAAGTGT
>JAHDEQ010000002.1:5220-12618 GCA_020628755.1 Saprospiraceae bacterium | reverse complement strand
GGACGGTAATTGCCCAAGCAGCTAGTAGTATTTTAGAAGTTCTAATTAAAAGTGTAGAGTAAAAAACCTCTGTGTTACACGATGCTCGAAGTTTCTTAACTTCGAGATAATATCTTACGAGTTTTCAACTCGCTTTACAATATTTAGTATAAAAAATAGACATTCGCATTTATACAGTATGGAATACCTCGTTCTCGAAAATGTATCTAAATCTTATGGTGAAAAAGTGCTTTTCAACAAGCTCAATTTTATCATGAACAAAGGCGACAAAATTGCTTTGGTTGCCCAAAATGGTAGCGGAAAATCTACCCTTATGCGAGTCATTTCGGGCTTAGAATTGCCCGAAGGCGAGACAGCCAAAATCCAATTTCGCCGAGATATAAAAGTTGGTATATTAGAACAGGAACCTAAATTCCGAGAAGGTCATTCTATATTGGATGCCGTTTTTGAATCAGATAATGAACTCATCCAAGCCGTCAAAAACTACCAAATTGCTACTCAGACCAACGATGATATTGCTTTGCAAAAAGCCCTTGCTCAAATGGACGCTTTGCAAGCATGGGACTTTGAAGCCAAAATAAAAGAAGTTTTATCTAAACTCAATATCCGAGACTTGAGCCAACGCATTGCCCACCTTTCAGGCGGGCAAATCAAACGCCTCGCCCTTGCTAAATTAATTATTGAAGAACCTGATTTTTTAATTTTAGATGAACCTACGAACCACCTCGATTTGGAAATGATTGAGTGGTTAGAGAAATACCTTTCTCGTGGCAATTTGACTCTTTTAATGGTCACACACGACCGTTATTTCTTGGAGCGAATTTGCAATAATATTGTAGAATTAGATGGTGGAAAAATTTATAAATACAAAGGTAGCTATTCTGATTTCCTCGAAAAGAAAATGATTCGGGAAGATAATGAAGATGTCGTTCTCGATAAAAACAAAAAACTCCTCAAAAAAGAACTCGAATGGGTGCGCCGAATGCCGTCTGGTCGAGGTACAAAAGCCAAATCTCGTGTCAAGGCTTTTTACGAACTCAAAGAAGAAACCTACGGTAAAAAGAAGCACGACAAACTCCAAATTGATATCAAAGGTCAACGCATGGGCTCCAAAATTTTGGAAGCACACTATGTCAGTAAGAGTTATGATGACCTCAAAATTTTAGAAGATTTTGACTATAAATTTAAGAAAAAAGAACGGGTCGGAATCGTTGGCCCCAACGGAGTCGGTAAAACAACCTTCCTTAAATTATTGACCAAAGAAATTCGCCCTGATGCTGGAAAAATCGTAGTGGGCGGAACTATCGTTTTTGGTTATTATACTCAGGCAGGAATCCAATTGCTCGAAGACAAACGCGTCATTGATGTGGTGCGAGATATTGCCGAATTTATTCCTTTGGAAAAAGGAATGAAATTGACTGCGCCTGTTTTGCTCGAACGTTTTATGTTTAGTCGCAAACAGCAGCAAGTTTATGTCTCGCAGCTAAGTGGTGGCGAACGCCGCCGCTTGTACTTACTCACCATTCTGATGCAAAATCCTAATTTTCTAATATTAGATGAGCCGACAAACGATTTGGATATTGTTACACTCAATGTATTAGAAGATTTTTTAATGGATTTTCCAGGTTGTATTTTAATTGTATCGCACGACCGTTATTTCATGGACAAAATAGTTGACCATCTTTTTATCTTTGAAGGCGATGGAAAAGTTCGAGATTTTAATGGTACGTATTCCGAATATCGAGTAAAAAGATTGGAAGAAGAACGAGCTGCCCGCAAAGTCGAAAAAACCAATCAACCCAAAGTTCAAAAAACGAAATCTTCCGATGATAATGGCGAACGCAAGCTCACCTACCTCGAACGTAAAGAATTTGGTAAACTCGAAAAAGAAATCGAAAAACTCGAAACTCAAAAAGAGGCCATTCACGCCAAATTTAGTGAACCTAATATATCCTCCGACGACATCCAAAAACTCTCTATAGAACTTGCCGAACTCGAAAAAAAGCTAGAAGAAAAAGAAACTCGCTGGATGGAACTCGCCGACTATGTTTAGTTTTGTAACGCACGAATGTCTGAATGTCAAAATGCATGAATAGATTCATTTGACAATTTTAAGCATTCAAAAATTATACATTCTTACATTCCTGCATCAATCTCATCCGTGCATTCATAAATGGCATATTTTTTTCATATTAAAATTGATTTACACGCTAACTTTGTCCAAAAGTAGTGGAAGCACAAATTCTTTAGTCAAAAACAAAGACAATTGGTTGATTTTAGCAATAGTTATTAATAACTTTGCAGCATCACTAAAAATCCCTTCCCTGCACCGAATCTTAACACATTCATAATGGACTGAGTTAAAACCCCGTAGCTCATTGTAAATCCATTTCGCTACTAATAACCAAGAACTGTAATTTAATGAATTATACACCATGGACAATTTGCAAGTCATGGCTTGCAGAACGACTCTTTTTGTCAACTCTTTTTGTTGGTTTTACAATTCTATCCATCAATGCTTTTGGGTACAATCCTGTAATAAGTAGTGATACCGACAGCCTTCTTTTTACAAAAAAAGAACGTCCTCTTCCTGTTTTCAAAAGCAATTCTTCCTTCTCGGCTTGTGGCCCTTATAATTCCAGTTGGTTACGCAATTATGGCGGAACCAATACCGAAGTAGCGAGGTCTATACTCCAAACTTCTGATGGCGGTTTTCTTATCGGAGGGCATACACTTTCTGATGATATTGATGTATCTGCCAATAATGGAGGCGTTGATTTTTGGTTGCTTCGTACCGATGCTACAGGCAATATCCTGTGGGATAAAAATTACGGCGGATCGAGTACCGAAACAGGAAAATGTGTACAAGAAACACCTGATGGAGGTTTTATTTTTATTGGCGATGCTTTTTCTAATAATGGCGATGTAGGTGGTACGGCAGGTTCATTCGACTTTTGGGTCGTCAAGCTAGATGCAGATGGAAATATCGTTTGGAAAGAATTATATGGTGGCAGCAATGCCGACAATCCTGAATGGATTGAGCCTACGCCCGATGGTGGCTATATTATTGCAGGTGTGACCAGTTCCTCTGATGGAGACGTTACCAACAATCAAGGAATTTTTGATTGTTGGTTGCTTAAAATAGATGCTACAGGTACAGTACAATTTTCAACTACATTCGGAGGTTCGCTTGAAGATGCGGCTAGTTTTGTTCAAAACACCAACGATGGTGGATTTATAGTAGTCGGAAATACCTATTCATCTAATGGTGACATTCCTGGAAGCAATGGCGACTTGGATGCAACTTGTTTTAAACTTGATGCGCTCGGAAATTTACAATGGTCTCGTAACTTTGGCGGTACTCGTATGGACTTTGCCGAATGTGTTCGGCAAACCCTTGACGGGGGTTATATTATAACTGGCGTAACAGAATCCTTTGATTTGGATTTTGTAGGCAATCATGGTTCTAGAGATGCTTTCGTCATAAAGTTAGATGCTGATGGAAATACCCTTTGGACTCAATTGTATGGAGGCGGAGCCGAAGATGGCGGAAGCGTCATCCTCTCTCATCCAGATGGTACTTATACAATGGCTGGCTATTCTTTTTCTATTGGCCAACAAGTAGCCGAAAATAATGGATTAGGTGATATTTGGATTGTAAAATTAGATGCTGATGGAAATATCATCTCCGAAGATACTTATGGCGGCACCATGACCGAAAACGTACAAGATATGCGTTTTACCAACACCAACGGTGTTGTCATGTGTGGTTTTACGGAGTCTAGCGATGTTGATATGCCTGGTAATAATGGCCAAGGCGATTTTTGGGCGGCCGTTTTTGAAGAACCGCCTGTTGCGCCACCTGTAGCAAGTTTAGGGCCCGATATTTTAAATGTTTGTATTGGCGAAAGTGTCACCTTAGATGCTACCGACGAAACCTGTCCTAGTTGTACCTATAGTTGGGGAGGCTCACTCACCAATCCACTTTTGACCTTATCTCCTACTCTAACTGCTTCTTATACCGTTACGGTGACCAATAGTGAAGGCTGTACCGCCGAAGACGAAATCATTATTGGTGTTTCTAATTTAGGTATTGCTGTGACCAACGTCCTCAACCCTTCGGGTTGTAGTGGCAAAGGACTCATAGAAACAACTGCTTTTGGTGGTTCAGGAAACTATACCTATACGTGGGATTACAACAATAGCAATAATCCAAGTCAGTTCGACCTTTGTGCCGGGCTTTACACCTTAACTATTAGCGATGGGCTTTGCGAAATTGTAGAAGTTTTTGACCTCGTCAATGTTGGCAACGATACGCCCCCTTCGGTAGATTTAGGCACAGACCAATCTTTTTGTACGGGCGAAACTATTAATCTAAGTCCAACAGTTTCCGATTGCAACAATTGTACATTTGAATGGAACAACAATCCTAATCAAAACACACAAAATTTAACGGTAAGTACCGCAGGTACTTATACTTTAGTCATAAGCAATGATGAAGGATGCACTGCTACCGATGTTGTAGAAGTTACAACCTTTTCCAATCCGACTTTAGAATTGGGACAAGATATTTCGCTTTGCAATAATTCATACAATATTTCTAGTGGAATTAGTGGTGTCAATTATGCTTGGTCAACAGGTGATAATACGGCCAACATAAGTGTGACTGAAAGTGACACTTATCAATTGACCATAACCGACAACAACAATTGTACGGCGTCCGATGCAATTCAAGTTGATTTGTTTTCAGCACCTAATTTAGAATTGGGGCAAAATCAAGTCTCCTGTTTACCTGTTGATTTGAATCCAAACTTGTCTAATGTATCTTATAATTGGTCAACGGGCGAAAGCAACCCTAGTATTGAAGCCGCCAATACCAACTGGTATGTTTTGACGGTGACAGATAATGCGACAGCTTGTTCGGTAACCGATTCTGTTTTTGTAGAAATAGTAGAAAATTTAGAAATTGATTTGGGTGCAGACCCAAGTGCTTGCGGAAGCGTCACATTGGATGCTGGCGCACCCAATTTGCAATACACTTGGTCAACGACCGAAAGTAGCCAAAGTATAGAAGTTACAAGTTCTGATTGGTATTCAGTAACAGTACAAGATGGCGATGGTTGTAGCGATGTGGATTCTGTTTTTGTAACGGTATTTCCAGAAGCTACTCTTGATTTGGGGCAAGACATTACAACCTGTGCTACCACTACACTTGATGCTACTCTCACAGGTGCGAACTACGCCTGGTCAACAGGCGAAGATACCCCAAGTATTGAGGCAGCTACCTCCGATACTTATAGCTTAACCTTGACCGACTCCAATGGCTGTACTGCTACAGACGAAGTTCAAGTTACTTTACAAAGTAGTCTCGAAATAGATTTAGGTCAAAATATTCAATCCTGTGTACCTGTCACACTCAATGCTGGCGTAAGCAATGCAACTTACGAGTGGTTTGACCTCGGCACAGGACAAATGATTCCAAATAACGCTCAGACCCTCCAAGTAGATAATTCTTCGATGTATGCACTCACCGTCACCAATAGTGAAGGTTGCTCTGCTATAGACACTATTGATGTTTCGATTACGAGTGATTTGAGTCTTGATTTGGGAGCAGATATTATGAGTTGCGGAGAAATTGTTATTGAAACAGGCAATCCTAATGCAGAACACGAGTGGTCACCGAGTGCCGACACCACCAACTCCATTATGGTTTCGACGACAGGAACAGTTGCTGTAACGATTACAGATGACAATGGTTGTACCGCTTCTGATAGTTTGTTTGTAACGATTTCCGAAGATTTGGCTTTGGATTATGAATCTCAAAATCTTTCTTGTGCCAATTCCAATGATGGTACTATTGAGCTTATACCTAGTGGTGGAATGGGAGCTTATTCTTACAATTGGGAAGATGGCGAAACGACCAATAATTTGGCTGGTTTATCCGAAGGAATATATCTTGTTACTTTGACGGATGAAGGCGGTTGTACCAGTACCGAGAGCATCACAATCGAAGCTCCTCAAGCAATCAACGCTTCGTTGAGTGCCGATATGCTAAGCTGTACAAATGCACAAACGACAATCGAAACAACAGCCAATGGCGGTACAGGTAACTATACTTATGCTTGGAATACCAATGCGGATACTCCAACTATTGAAGTGCAAGAAGCTGCTACTTATACGCTCGTTGTTACAGACGAAAATGATTGTAGTACCACCGAATCTATCGAAATCACGACTTCCAATCCTTTAGAAATCGAAGTAGAAAGTGTGGTCAATAATCAATGTGCCAATGATGCTACGGGAAGTATCAGCCTCAATGTAGTAGAAGGCAATGGCAACTATACCTATAATTGGACCAACCAAAACACAGGCAATACCTTTAGCAATCAAGAATCTAGCATCAACAATTTAGAAGGAGCGACCTACCAAATTGTTGTTACGGATGACCAAGGTTGTTCAGAAACAATTGAAGCGACGGTCGAATCACCTAGTCCATTTTCGCACCAAATTCAAGCACAAAATGGTTGTGGTGACAATGGAGAGGCCGAAATCCAAGTGCTAGGCGGCACTGCACCTTACTCTTATTCATGGAGTAATGGAGCCGCTAGTGCTGAAATTTCAGATTTGCCTTCAGGTACTTATACAGTACAAGTGAGCGATGCCAATGCTTGTTCTTTTGAAGATGTTGTAGAAATCAATAATAACGAATATGTAGATTTTGAATTGAGTAGTAATCCCATTTCTTGCTATGGCGAAACCGATGCTAGTGCAAGTGTTACGCCTCTAAATGGCGTTGCGCCATTTAGCTACCAATGGTCTGACGGAACAACATCCAATAGTATTGACAACTTGGGAGAAGGCATTTATACTGTTTTGGTGATTGATGCCAACGACTGTAGCAGTGCCGAATCCTTAACCATCAATGCACCCAATGCTTTACAATTAAATCACCAAATTTCTACGCAAGGAATTGTTCTTCAACCCTTAGGAGGGACTCCTTCTTATAACATTTTATGGAGCAATGGCCACACGGGTTTGGTCTTAGAAAATCCAACCGAAACGGTTTATACCATTACGCTGACCGATGCCAATGGCTGTCAATTGGTCGAAACTATTAATACCACAACGAGTACTACACTACTTGATTTTGTGGAAAACTTTGATGTATTTCCGAATCCAAACGATGGCTATTTTCAAGTCAATATACAGTTATTGGAGTCTTCAAAAAGTAACTTGATTGTTCGTAATGCTCTCGGTCAAATTGTTAGTCAAGAAACATTTGATGGTATGATGGTACAAACCACTTTTGATTTAACCAATCAAAGTAAAGGCATCTATTTTGTAGAAATGCAAACTGCAGAATTTTCAGTATTCAAAAAAATCGTACTTCACTAAAAA
>JAHDEQ010000002.1:0-5120 GCA_020628755.1 Saprospiraceae bacterium | reverse complement strand
TCGTACTTCACTAAAAAGTCGTTATGTATAGCTTTCAAGCTATACCATTTTGATGCTGCAAAGCCTGCCAACCGTCAGGCTGGCTTCCAATCTTTGAGTAGCCTTATAAAGCTTGGAAGCTTTATTTCTTATATTTTTTCAGCCTTGAGGCTGAAAAAAACTACAGTCAAGAAAGTCGTACTACACTAAAATATTCTTAATTATAGTTTGCAAACTAGGAATGACTTCTTTTTGAAACCAAGGATTTTTCTTCATCCAAATATTATTTCTGGGCGAAGGGTGAGGTAAGACAAAATATTGTGGAAGATACAATTTATAATCTTGAACGGTTAGGGTTAGGTTTTTCCTTTTGTCCTTTTTGAGATAAAAATCTTGAGCATATTTACCAATAAGAATTGTCAATTTTACTTTTTTCATTTCCTCCAATAGAAGTGAATGCCATTGCGGCGCACACTCTTTTCGAGGAGGCAAATCTCCACTTTTCCCTTTTCCAGGGTAACAAAATCCCATTGGCACAATGGCGATTTTGGTATTGTCATAAAAAGTAGCTTCATCAATATCCATCCATTTTCTTAGATTTTCGCCACTTTTATCATTCCAAGGGATGCCTGTTCGATGAACAATCGAACCTGGAGCTTGGCCAATAATGATTATTTTACTATCCGAATGAACAGAAAAGACAGGTCGTGGTTCGTGGTCTAAAGCAGCGGCACAAAGTGTACATTTTGAGATTTGTTGGACTAACTCTTTCATGCCTTTCTTAATTTTAACAAAACAGCCGCTGCACCCAATAAAAAAACGCCTAAAATAGCCATTGCATAAATCACATGATTACCTTTTTGGAAAAAAGGAAGGGCAAAAAGTGCGATAAAAAATATTCTACAAAATACATTGATAAGGATAAAGAAAATACTATTCGTTCGCCCATAAACTTGGTTCGGAATGTGTTTAAAAAGGTAGGTCACGCGCATCACGCGTGTCCCCGCATTGGTTACGCCGAGGATAAAAATCATCGCATAATACACCCAAATAATTTTGGTACTAGCTAGCGTAAAATACAAACCTGCACACATCAAAGTCATAATAATAATCGCTGTGATGGTACTCACATTTCTAAAAATCCACTGAATCGCCGAGCCAGCCAAAATTGCCCCCACCGAATAGTACATCGCAGCCGCAGCATACACCGAGCCATCCGCCTGCAAATGCGCCTTGGCGTATTGCGCTCCCAAATAAAAACCTTCCAATAAAATTGTTAGAAAGATGGCATAAGAAGCCAATCCAAAGATGAAAATTTTAGGATTTTGATTCAAATAAATCCAACCTACTCTTATCTGTTTCAAGATATTTCCGCCCTCTTGATATCGCTCCTTTAAGGGAACAAATCGTATCATTGCCAAAATCAAAAATGCTACAAAATAAGTCGCTCCATCTATCAAAAAGATTTCATGGATTTTCCATGCGGCGATATCAAAACCAAGATTGACCTGAAAACCAAAGATATTGAGAAAACCATCTTTAGTTCCATCCAGTAGCATTGCCCCACAAGCTCCCGCCAACATGGTCGAAAGCTGCCCTTGAATTTCGAGATAAGAAGTCATTTTAGAAAAATGCTCCTCCTCTACTATCTCTTGTACAAAAGCATGCAAACAAGGATAATGAATATTATAATTCAAAAACGTAATGGTAAACACCGAAGCCACCAAATACCAAGGTAATTCGCCTTGCGAATAGCCCCAGCCCGTCACACCCAAGACCAACAATCCACAAATGGCAGTTATCCACAAAAAGACATTTCTTCGATTGTATTTATCTACAAATGTCCCACTATAAGGCACCCAAAACAAAGAACAAACTGTCGTAAAGGCATACACCCAACCAAAGCGCGTCATATCTCCTGCCTCTGCAAAATACCAGGGAATGGCCAACATACTTATCCCCTGCGCAATACCTGAAATGGTATTGGCAAGAAATAACAAGATGATGGCACTATTATTTTTCATAGAGCGAAGGTCGTTTATTTTTTGTACTTTTGAGTGTATATTTACTGTTCATTATTTTTATGTTTTAAAACAATATTTAACCGATGACAGACCAAAGACCTTGGCTCAAAAATTACCCTACAGGAATACCTGCCAATATTGACCCCGATGCATATGCCTGCTTGACGGATATGTTTGATGAGACCTTTACCAAGTATAGCGATTTGCCTGCATTTACATGTATGGGCAAAACCATTACTTTTTCGGAGTTAGATACGATGTCTAAGCAATTTGGAGCTTATCTGCATTCGAGAGGTTTAGAAAAAGGCGACAAAATTGCTCTTATGATGCCCAATATGTTGCAATATCCCATTGCGCTATTTGGAGCATTGCGAGCAGGTATTATTGTCGTTAATACCAATCCTTTATATACGCCACGCGAGATGCATCATCAGTTTAACGATGCTGATGTCAAGGCTGTAGTGATTGCCGAAATGTTTGCTGCTAGCCTCGAAGAAATTTTACCCAAGACCTCGGTCAAAACGGTCATTATTTCCAATTTGGGCGAAATGCAATCGTTTTTCAAAGGCAAGTTGGTCAACTTTATGGTGCGTAGCGTCAAAAGAATGGTCCCCGAATTTAATATTCCGAATACTGTTACGTTTAAAGAAGCACTAAGCCAAGGCAAAAAATTCACCCTCGACGTTCACAAAGGCAATCCCGACGAAGTTATACTCTTGCAATATACAGGAGGTACAACGGGCGTTTCCAAAGGTGCGATGCTCACCAACCGCAACCTTGTTTCCAATATGCAACAAGTACGTGCATGGATGGTGCCTTTCCTCAAAGATGGAAAGGAAGTTGCGCTTTCGCCTTTACCGATGTATCATATATTTGCATTTTCAGTCAATTGTTTGGCCTTATTGAGTACAGGAGCGCATACGGTTTTGGTTGTCAATCCACGAGATTTATCGAGTATTGTCAAGGAATTTAATAATTTTCCGATTACGCTTATGACAGGTGTCAATACACTTTTCAATGGTTTGGTTAACAATAAAGACTTTCAGGCACTTGATTTTAGTAGTCTCAAATTAACTGTTGGTGGTGGTATGGCTGTACAACGTCCTGTTGCCGAAAAATGGCAAAAATTGACAGGTTGTTTCCTAGCTGAAGGCTTTGGTATGACCGAATCTTCTCCTGTCGCAACTGTAAATCCTTTAGATGGAACAGGTAGGCTCGGTACTATCGGATTGCCGATGCCCTCGACCGATATGCGTATTGTCAATGATGCAGGCGAACCCCTCGCTATAGGAGAGGTGGGAGAAATACAAATCAAAGGCCCACAAGTGATGAAAGGTTATTATAATCGCCCCGAAGAAACTGCCAAAACCATCACTTCTGATGGTTGGCTTTGTACAGGTGATATTGGTAAAATGGGTGAGGATGGTTTCTTCCAAATCGTTGACCGCAAAAAAGATATGATTTTGGTTTCAGGATTCAATGTTTTTCCAAACGAAATCGAAGAAGTGGTGGCTGGTCATCCTAAAGTATTAGAAGTGGCTGCCATCGGGATACCCGATGACAAGTCGGGTGAAGTCGTCAAGATTTTTGTTGTCAAAAAAGACAAATCACTCGATAAAGATGAACTCATCAATTATTGTCGTCAAAATCTCACAGGTTATAAAGTACCGAAACAAGTTGAGTTTAAGGATGAGCTTCCCAAGTCCAATGTTGGAAAAATACTACGCCGAAAATTGCGTGATGTATAATAACTCTTGAGCGAATGTATAGAAAATTTGGTTACAGAAAGAAATGCAAGAAAATGTATTACATTTTTGTCTCCAAGTTGGATAGCAGTAAACGTCTTTGTTTGTCCAATTTTTCTTTATCCATACGTTCAAAACGCATTCTTTTCCAAACTCGTTTGGCGACTTGCATATAATTCCAAGCTAATAGTCCTAATGGAATGAGGCTTGCCAAATAAATCCATTTCCAATAGGCTGCTGGAAAATAAGGACTTAGTAATTTGGTTTGTAGCCAATAGAAAAAAGGAAGTGTTAGCAGACCTACACAGATTTTTACTGTTGGATAATATCCATTAAATAAGTCCATTTTTTTGTTGACCCAACCAGGAATGGCGATGGCAAAAAAATTATTGATATATCCATATAAGAAAAATGGAAATCCTAAAATTAGTTTTATGTAATCTGATATTGAATTGGATTTAACAACAGCTTTGTCGCTTATCTTGGCAGTAGCCAATGCTTGAAAATAAGCATTGGCTTGGCTTTGGATTTCAGCAAAATCGCTTGGTTTTTCTTTTTTCAATCTTACTAATGGAGCAATGTACTGTTTTTGTTTTTCAACTTTTGCTACAAAGGATAATTGATTTGTATTTTGTTCTAAAGTTCCAATTTTTTGAACTAATTCATCCACATCATCATCTTCGGGTTCGGTATGCAAGAGGTTCTCTTGCATAGTCTTTGCCATGTCATCTGTGAGTTTTAAAACAGCGTTCCAATTGTCCTTTTCCCAATCTTTTTGATAATCAGCAACTCGGATAGGTTCGGCAACTTTTATGATAACTTCTTTCCGAAAAAGAAATAAATTTTCGTAAGTGATACTAACAGGAATGATGGTCAAACCTAATTTAAAATCAGATGTTTTTTCGGCATTGAAAGCGATACGTGCTGTACCTGTTTTGAGCTTTCGGAGACGGTTGACAGGGCGGCTTCCACCTTCGGCAGCGATGTATAAGACACCATTTCGGCGTTCCAAAAAATCATCACACATTTCAAAAGCCTTTTCGTTTTGAATTTTTCGTCCACCTACATCGACAGGTCTTTCCACTTTGATGGCATAAAAAGTCGTAAAAAACCAGTTGGTAAACCAATGTGCAAACATCCCTGCATTGGCTAAAAAAAAGACAATACCATTGACTTGCTTGGCCGCATTCATCGGATCCATTAAAGTACTTGGATGATTGGATACTATAATAGCAGGTCGTTGTACATCTGTTAAATGATATCCATTGATGAGCGTTTCTTTAGCATAAAATATCCGATAACTTATCAAAACCAAGGTCTTGACAAAATTGTAAAACAGCCATCGAAATGGATCTATCCGAAATTTCTTTTT